>JBGSYN010000132.1:0-12513 GCA_041750975.1 Geminicoccaceae bacterium
GCACCGGCGGCGGCCAGTTCGGCAGCGATGGCATGTCCTTGCTTGCCCGAGGACGCGTTGGCGATGAAGCGGACCGGATCGATCGCCTCGTGGGTCGGCCCGCTCGTCACCAGCGCCCGCTTGCCCGCGAGGCGGCGCGGAGCGGGCTCGAGTGCCGCCAGGATCGCGTCGAGGATTTGCAAAGGCTCCGCCATCCGGCCGTCGCCGTGCTCGCCGCAGGCCATGTCGCCGGCACCCGGGCCGACCGTGAGGATCCCGTCCTCGAGCAGTGTCCGCAGGTTGCGCCGGGTGGCGGGATGGGCCCACATCAAGGGATTCATCGCAGGCGCCATCAGCACCGGCTTGTCGGTCGCCAGCAACAGGGTCGACGCGAGATCGTCGGCCAGACCATGCGCCATCTTGGCCATGAGATCGGCGCTTGCCGGCGCCACCACCACGAGATCGGCCTCGCGGGACAACCGGATATGCCCCATCTCCGCCTCGTCCGTGAGCGAAAACAAATCGCTGTAAACCTTGTGCCCGCTGAGCGACGCCACCGAGAGCGGGCTCACGAACTGTTCGGCTGCCCGGGTCACGACGCAGCGAAAGGCGAGGCCCTGTTCCCGGCCCCGGCGGATCAGTTCCAGCGTCTTATAAGCGGCGATGCCGCCTGCGATGATCAAAAGGACACGGTGGGCGGTCACGCGATCCGTTCTCGAAATCTACCGAGCGAGTGCGTAATATGGGAACTCGCCACCCCAATTTCCAAGCGTACGCGGTCAGATGAAAATCGATCCGAGGAGTACGCCCAGGAAGAACAGCGCCGCGAACCGCCAATAGCCGGGGCTGATGAGGCGGGCCTGCACATGCGGCGCTTCCGGCCACGCTTCGAGCACTTGATCGACCCGGCGCATCAGGGCCGGGAGGCGCCGCGCTGCCTCGCCGGCTTCTTCGAGCGCCGACTGCAACAGTGCCAATGGCCCGAGGTTGCGCCGCATCCAGTCTTCGACCAGAGGCTCGGCGAGTTGCCACATATTGATATTGGGATTGAGCGACCGGCCCACGCCTTCCGCGACCATCATGGTCTTTTGCAGGAGCAGGAGCTGGGGCTGGGTCTCCATCTCGAATTCCTCGGTCGTCACCAAGAGCTGTCCGAGAAGCCGGCCGATCGAGATCTGGTTCAGCGGCAGGTCCAGAATGGGTTCGCCGATAGCCCGGCAGGCCTGCATGAACGCCAGACGGTCCTGGTTGGGCGGAACGTAGCCGGCGCGGAAATGGACTTCGGCCACCATCGCGTAATTGCGGGTCAGAAATCCCGTCAGCATCTCCGCGAGGTAGCGCCGCGTCGCCAGGTCGAGCCGTCCCATGATGCCGAAATCGACCGGCACGAGGGCGCCCTCGGCATCGATGAACATGTTTCCCGGATGCATGTCGGCGTGAAAGAAACCGTCCCGGAATACCTGTTGGAAGAAGATTTCGGCAGCGCGTCTGAGAACGTCGTCGACATCGTGACCGGCGGCAATCAGCGACTCGCGCTCGTCCGAAGCGATACCGTGCACCCTTTCCAAAGTGACGATCCGCCTCGAGGTTCTGGGCCAGTCGATCCTCGGTACCCTGAAGCCGGGATCGTCACGGCAGTTTTCCGCGAGTTCGACCGCTGCGGCGGCCTCGAGCCTGAGATCGACCTCGCGCCGGGTCGTCCGGGCTAGAATCTCGACCGCCTCGACCGGACGAAAGCGTTTGAGCTTGGGCGCCAGAAACTCGGCAATCTCTGCCAGCCACAGGAAGAAATCGAGATCGGCGTCGAGCTCGCGCTCGATACCGGGTCTCAGAATCTTGACCGCAACCTCGTCGCCGGTTGCGGTGACCGCAAAATGAACCTGAGCGATCGATGCCGCTGCCACCGGGGCGGTCTCGAAGCTCGAATAGAGCGCCTCGAGCGGCTGGTCGAACTCAGTCTCGATCGTCTGCCTGACGATGTCGAAGGAAAATGGCGGCAATCGATCCTGCAACGTCGACAGATCTTCGGCGATCTCGGCACCCAGAAGATCCGCGCGGGTGGCGAGAGTTTGCCCGAGCTTGATGAAACTCGGGCCCATTTCCGAAAGGGCGCGGGCGAGGCGCTCACCCGGACGGCCATGCTGATGGCGGCTGAGCCATCGTCGCAGAGGCCGAACGAGCGGCATGAGGGCTGGAATATTCTCGAGGATGAAGAAGGTATCGTGACGCGCGAGCGTCCGAAACACGCCGAAGACACGCCAGAAATTGCGGATTCCCCGGATCATCCCCGGCTAGAGCCGCCAGGCCGAATGGATTGCGGCGATGCCTCCGGACAGGTTACGGAACGATACCTGGTCGAGCCCGTGCCGGCCGATCAGGTCCCGAAACGTCGCCTGATCCGGAAAACGGCGGATGCTTTCGGCAAGATAGACATAGCTTTCCCGATCCCCGGCTACCCATTGGCCGAGCCTGGGCAGAACGGAGAATGAATAGGTATCGTAAGCCCGCTGCAGCATCGGCAAGGCAAGATGGCTGAATTCAAGACAAAGGAAACGCCCGCCGGGGCGGAGCACCCGATAAGCCTCGGCCAGGACGTTGTCGATATGCGTGACGTTGCGAATGCCGAAGGCGATCGTGAAGTAATCGAAGCTCGCCGGGGCGAAGGGCAGGGCTTCGGCGTCGCCAACCACCCAAGAGATGTCACGGCCCCAGCCCTCGTCGAGGCCACGGCTGCGACCGCGATCGAGCATCATGGCGTTGATGTCGAGCAGTGTCATCTCGGCCCGATGATCGGTACGCTCCAGGATCAGCCGCGCGATATCGCCGGTGCCGCCGGCGACGTCGAGGAACCGCCCTGCCGGCTGCGGCGCCAGCCAATCGATCATGGCGGCCTTCCAGAACCGGTGGACGCCGAGGCTCATCAGGTCGTTCATCAGATCGTAACGACCGGCGACACTGTCGAAGACACCGCGCACCAGCCCCGATTTGGTATCCGGTGCGACATCCCTGAAGCCGAAGGAACCGGCCAGCCGGGTCGCGGCGTCGCCGGTAACGCTGTCGCCAGGCGACCCGTCGCGGCTGGCAGATGAGGTCATGTCATGTCCTTCCGACTTGTCATCGCGGATGCTGACGGCACATAGGGGATCGTTTTTGCGGGCCGCAAGGCCATCCCGATGCACCGCGTCTGGTCAAGGCTGAGAGATCGTGCCCGAACTTCCCGAAGTCGAGACGACAATGCGCGCACTCCGTCTTCGCCTCGTCGACCAAACGTTCGACCAGGTGATTCAGCGCCGCGCCGATTTGCGCTTCGCCCTGCCCCTCGATCTCAAATCGAAGCTCGAGGGGCGCCGCATCACGAGTATCGCGCGCCGCGCCAAATATATTCAGGCCTTTCTCGACAATGACACGGTCTTGATCCTTCACCTCGGCATGTCCGGGCGGCTGTTGTTCGACGGCGCGCCCGGCGGCGTCCACGAGCATCTGACCTTCGGCTTTACCGACGGCACGAAACTCCGCTTCGTCGATCCCCGCCGCTTCGGCATGCTGGATCTCTGCAGGACGGACGAGCTTGGCACCCATCGATGGTTTCGTGCACTGGGCATCGAGCCCCTGGCGGAGGGTTTCGATGGCGCAGCACTCCACAAGGCATTTCTCGGCCGCATCAGTTCGGTCAAGGTCGCCATGCTCAATCAGCAGCTGGTCGTCGGAATCGGCAACATCTATGCGTCGGAAGCTCTCTTTCGAGCGCGATTGTCGCCCAAGCGCAAGGCCGGCTGGCTTGGCCTCGGCCGCGCCTCGAGGCTTGCCGCGGCGGTTCGGACAACGCTGGAATGCGCCATCGAGGCGGGCGGTTCCAGCCTTCGCGACTATGTTCAATCGAACGGCGAACTCGGCAACTTCCAAAGACAATTCAAGGTTTATGATCGCGCCGGCCAGCCCTGCTCAGCTTGCGATGAGCCGATTCTCAAGCTGATCCAGGGCGGACGAACGACGTTCTTTTGCCGCAATTGTCAGCGCTAAATGATTCGCTGCCCTCGACGAGCCAAGATTTCGCGCTTTACCGTGGGCGGGTGGCTGGTGTTAAAGATCGGGTCCCCTCACTTGGGAAATAAGAACCTATCGACCCCGAATGTGAACGCGCGCCCGTAGCGGTCCACGAGGTCGGCCCTATATCTCCGGCACAACAGGAGACACCATTCATGGCCTACGATCTGATAATCGTTGAGCGGCGCGGTCCGGTCGGCCTGATTCGGCTGAACCGACCGCAAGCGATGAACGCATTGAACAACGACCTCATCGACGAGCTCGAAGAGGCGCTGACCGGCTTCGACGAGGATGACGAGGTCTCGGCGACGATCATCACCGGCTCCGAAAAGGCCTTCGCGGCCGGCGCCGATATCAAGGAAATGATCGAGAAGGACTTCGCCGACGCCTATACTTCGGACTTTCTCGAACCCTGGGGTGCCATCGCCCGGCACAAGAAGCCGATCATTGCTGCGGTTGCCGGATACGCCCTGGGTGGCGGCTGCGAACTGGCGATGATGTGCGATATCATCATTGCCGCAGACACCGCCAAATTCGGCCAGCCCGAGATCAATCTCGGAACCATACCCGGGGTCGGCGGCACCCAGCGGCTGACCCGGGCGATCGGGAAATCCAAGGCGATGGAGATGATCCTGACCGGCAAGATGATGGATGCGGCGGAGGCCGAACGGGCCAATCTCGTTGCCCGCGTGGTGCCGGCCGACGATCTGATCGATGAGGCGGTGAAACTGGGCGAGACCATCGCCGCCAAATCGCAGCCGATCGTCAGCATGGCGAAGGAAGCCGTGAACACCGCCTACGAGACGACGCTGGCCGAGGGTATCAGGTTCGAACGCCGGGCATTCTATGCGAGCTTCGCCACCGCCGATCGCACCGAGGGGATGACGGCCTTCACCGAAAAGCGCGACCCGAATTTCGTCAATCGATAAGCACAAGCAGCGATTCGGGCCACGAATAAACGGGGCTTGAATCGGCGCAAAACATTGACCCGCGACCGTAGCGACCCTATAGAACCGTATTGTCTTAAAGAACGAGGTTTTTTGAGTTGGCGAACACACGTTCGGCGCGCAAACGCGTCAGACAGACCCAGAAACGGACGATCATCAATCGTAACCGTGTCAGCCGTATGCGCACCTTCTTGCGGCGTGTCGAAGACGCCCTATCGACGGGCGATTATGGCTCGGCGCGGCAGGCTTTTGCTGCGGCCGAACCGGAAATCCGCAAGAGCGTCAGCAAGGGCGTCTTGCATCTGAATACGGCATCCAGAAAGATTTCGCGGTTGTCGCGACGGGTCAAAGCGTTGCGCCCGTCGGCTGGCTGATCGCCGCCCAGTCCCGTAGGCTCTTGGAAGCCGCACTCGGCTCGAGTGCGGCTTTTCTTATTCGCGAAGACTTGCTCAATCAGGCGGATCGTCATTTGTGATGGCGTGGGCTACGCTTAGCAATAACGATGCCCCTGGGTATACGTTGAATTTCAACTATAGGTTGTTCACGCAAGTTCACTATTCGATCACCTTGTCAGTGAAGTTCGGCCTCGTTAGCATTCGTATTTGCGCTTGAGGGTCACCAAGCAAAGCGACTACCATCGTATGTGTCCGGTTCCCCACATGACAGTGAAAACTGCAGTGATCTGAAGTCAAACATTGAGCTTTGGCTAGCCATCTCAATATTTGGTAATAAAAGGAGGTTGAGGTCAAAATGGGATGGAGTAACTTCGATGAAGTTCTATTGCAGCGACTTCCATTGAGCGAACCGAATGTGGGCGTGCGACCCGCGCCCCACGCGAAATTCTAAACATTCTGCGGCTGCTTTTTTTGGCCGCCTGCACCATGAGGCTTAGACTGTGCCTGAAGTCCAAATGACGGTTCCGTACGCGGACAATCTTGACGGGGAATGGGGTCAAGTTTGCGCTAGGCTGCGCGAAGAGGTCGGCGAGACCGCTTTCACGACCTGGCTGCGACCGCTCGGGGTCAGCGACTTCAACGGCGACCGCATCGTGATCGAGGTGCCGACGCAATTCATGCGCGACTGGGTCGTAGCCCACTACGCCGATCGCATTCGGTCTCTCTGGTCCGCCATTAATCCGGAGGTTCGCTCGATCACGCTCAACGTCGCACCTGCCGGCGTCAAATGTGCGGTTGCAGGCGGCGCCGGCACAGTCGCCAAGGGCGGACAGCAACCAGCCGATAGCGTCATCCGCGGCGATCATGAGATCGGTGCGTTGGACGAGCTTGGCGCACGGCTCGATCCGCGTTTCACCTTCGAGACATTCATTGTCGGCAAACCCAACGAGTTTGCCATGGCCGCCGCGGAACGAGTTGCCTCCTCGACCAAGCCTCCTTTCAACCCACTGTTCCTTTATGGCGGAGTGGGCCTAGGCAAGACCCATCTGATGCATGCCATTGCCTGGCGAGCCAGAGAACTCGAAGCGGCGCGGCGCGTAGTTTACCTGTCCGCCGAAAAGTTCATGTACCAGTTTGTGCGTGCACTCCGCTCGAAAGACACGATGACTTTCAAGGAGCTGTTTCGGTCGGTCGATTTATTGATGGTCGACGATGTCCAGTTCATCAGCGGCAAGGACAGCACACAAGAAGAATTCTTTCATACTTTTAATACACTGGTTGATCGGGGCCGCCAGATTGTCATCTCTGCGGATCGCAGCCCGGCAGATCTCAACGGGCTCGAAGAGCGTATTCGTTCGCGCTTGGGTTGGGGCTTGGTCGCGGACATCCATCCGACCACCTACGAGCTGCGGCTCGGCATCCTCCAATCCAAGGCGGAAAAGCTGAAGGTCGATGTCAACCATCGGGTAATCGAGTTTCTGGCGAGCCGCATAACCTCGAACGTGCGTGAACTCGAGGGTGCCCTCAATCGGATCATCCACCAGGCGGCGATAACCCGGCGGCCCGTGACGATCGAGGGTGCCCAGGATGTCCTGCGCGATTTGCTGCGCGCCAACGATCGCAAAGTCACGATCGATGAAATCCAACGCTGCGTCACCGAGCATTATGGCATCCGCATGTCCGACATGCATTCGAGCCGGCGATCGCGCGCGGTGGCGAGACCGCGCCAGGTCGCGATGTATCTAGCCAAGCAGCTCACCCCCCGCTCCCTCCCTGAGATCGGCAAGAAGTTCGGCAATCGCGATCACACCACCGTCATGCATGCGATCCGCCAGATCGACCGGCTGATGGCTGAAGATCCGGCCCTTGCCGACGACCTCGAGCAGCTCAAGCGGCGGCTCCAGTCCTGACCGGCTGTTCGGTAATCTCCGGCCGAAGTTAAGGTCTTCATTTGTTGGCGGCGTCGAGCGCAAAAAAGGTGAACGAGCCCGAAAGGTTCTGCTAGGTTGCGCGTCCCGCCATCCCCTGCTTATGGCGGAAGTGGCTGCAACTGGCGCAGAATCGGAATGCCATGAAGCTAACCATCGATCGCTCGGCTCTTCTCGGCTCGCTCGGACATGTCCAGAATGTCGTCGAACGACGCACGACCATCCCGATCCTCTCCAATGTCAAGCTAGTGGCGGAGACAGGCGGCACGCTGCATCTGACGGCAACCGACATGGAACTGTCGATCGCGGCACAGGAGAGTTGCAAGGTCAAGCAAGGCGGCACGACGACGGTGGCCGCCCACACGCTCTTCGATATCGTCCGCAAGCTGCCCGATGGCAGCGAGATTGCGCTTGAGCAGCCGGCGGATGGCGGCGAGATGACGATCATGGCGGGTCGTTCGGTGTTCACGCTGCCGACCTTGCCCGCCGATCAGTTCCCGTCGCTCGAAGCCGAAACGCTCGACGTCAATTTCACGATCCCGAGTGCGGATCTCGCGAAGATCATCGACAAAACCCGGTTCGCGATATCGCTTGAGGAAACGCGCTACTATCTGAACGGTATTCATTTCCATGCCCACATGAATGGCGCGACCTCGACCCTGCGCGGCGTTGCGACGGATGGTCACCGACTGGCGCGGGTCGAGGTGCCGCTGCCGGATGGTGCCGCCAAGATCCCGCCGATCATCATGCCTCGCAAGACCGTCGGCGAGATCCGCAAACTGATCGACGAACATAGCGGCGATATCGAAATGTCGGTTTCGGCCAACCGGATCCAACTCGTCATTGGCAGCACCCTGCTGGTATCCCGGCTGATCGACGGCACCTTCCCCGATTACGAGCGGGTCATTCCGAATGACAACGACAAGCGCGCCGTGGTCGAGGCCAAGGCTTTCGCCACCGCAGTGGATCGGGTCGCGACGATTTCGACCGAACGCGCCCGTACCGTCAAGCTCAGCCTCGAGCGCGGCCGCATGGCGGTCTCCGCCGTGAGCCCGGAAGCCGGCCGTGCAGTCGAGGAGTTGGATGTCGACTATGACGACGAGACTTTGGAAATCGGCTTCAACGCACGCTATATCTTGGACATGATGAGCGAAGTCGAGGGCAGTCAGACCGAGTTGACGTTGTCCGGTCCGGCCTCGCCGACCATCGTGCGCGACCCTGAGGACGGTGCCACCTTGCACGTGCTCATGCCGATGCGGGTTTAGCCACTTTTCCCGATGCCCCCTAAGCTTATGGCAGTGCCAGCGATCGCCGTTCCTGGACGGCCCGAGAAAGACCGTATCCAGCGTCTGCAATTGGTCGATTTTCGCAATTATGTGGCCTTGGACCTGCAGCCGGAGCCATCGCCGACAGTCCTTTTCGGTCCCAATGGGGCCGGCAAGACCAATCTGCTGGAGGCGCTTTCCCTGCTGGCCCCGGGGCGCGGCTTGCGCAGCGTCAAACTGCCGGAGCTCGATCGCCGGACCGGCGGTCCCTGGCGGGTGCGAGCTCATGTTCTGGCCGCCGGCGAGCGCCGCAAGATTGCAGTGGGCCGCGACCCCGAGACCGCGCGCAAGCTCGTCAAGATCGACGATGAGGTCAGCCGCCGGCAGCAGGAACTGGCGGAGATCCTCTCGGTTCTCTGGCTGACGCCCGCCCAGGATCGGCTGTTCCTCGATGGCGCGAGCGAGCGACGGCGCTTTCTCGACCGGCTGGTGCTGGTCATGGTGCCGGATCATGCGAGGCTCGTCGGCTCGTATGAGCGCAGCCTTCGGGAACGCGCGTTATTGCTGCGACAGGGGCGCGCCGACGATGCCTGGCTCACCGCCCTCGAGCGGCGCATGACCGATGCCGGAGTCGCCATCGCCGCCGGCAGGCTGGCCATCGTGGGGGCCCTGAATCCGCTGATCGCCCGCCACCCATTCATGCGGGCCCGGGCACGGCTCGGCCTCGACGGCGATCTCGAGACCTGGCTCGAGAGTGAGCCTGCACTTACGGTCGAGGCAAGGTTCGCCGAAGCGCTCAGGGCGTCGCGAGGCGATGATGCCAATACCGGCGGGGCCGCCGTCGGGCCGCACCGGTCGGACCTTCTGGTGCATGACGATGCCAGCGACGAGCCCGCCGCCCAAGTCTCGACCGGACGCCAGAAGATCCTGCTAATCAGTATCATTCTCGCTGAAATCAGGCTAAGAAAGAACCAGCAGGGCGAAACTCCGCTCCTGCTTCTCGATGAGATCCCGGCCCATCTCGACGGCAGCCACCGCGCCGAACTGTTTGATGTGCTTCTCGATCTCGAAACGCAATGTTGGATGACAGGCACGGAAGCCGGTCTTTTCGACCGTCTCGCCGGCCGCGCCAATTTCTACCGTGTCAACGACGGCAAGCTCGAAATCGATGAGTGAAAATACCGAACAGCCGAAGCTTCCGGAGACGGCCAATCCCGGGGTTCTGGAGAATATTTACGATTCAAGCTCGATCCGCGTGCTCGAGGGCCTGGAGGCGGTACGGCTGCGCCCCGGCATGTATATCGGCGACACCGATGACGGTTCCGGCTTGCACCATATGGTCTTCGAAGTGGTCGATAACGCCATCGACGAGGCGCTGGCCGGTTATGCGACGGAGGTCAATGTCGTCATCAATGCCGATGGCTCGGTAACGGTTACCGACAACGGCCGCGGCATTCCGACGGACATTCACGAGGGCGAGGGGGTCTCGGCGGCGCAGGTGATCATGACCGTCCTCCACGCCGGCGGCAAATTCAATCAGAACAGCTACAAGGTCTCGGGCGGCCTGCACGGCGTCGGCGTCTCCGTCGTCAACGCGCTTTCGGAATGGCTCGAGCTCAGGATCTGGCGCGACGGCAGCGAGCATTCGATGCGCTTCGTCGATGGTGGCGAGCCCGCGGCTCCGCTCGCCCGCACCGGCAATTCCGACGGCCGCCGTGGCACCGAGATCACCTTCATGCCCTCGATCAAGGTGTTCACGAAAACGGAATTCTCGCTCGATATTCTGGAGCACCGCCTGCGCGAACTCGCCTTCTTGAACAGTGGCGTCCACATTCTCTTGCGGGATGATCGTGGCGACGAGCCGGTGATCTTCGATTTGTGCTTCGATGGCGGGCTCGAAGCCTTCGTCCAGTACCAGGATCGGAGCAAACAGGCGCTTTTCAAGCCGCCCATCGTCATCTCGGAGACCCGCGATCTCGTCACCATCGATATCGCTCTGCACTGGAACGACAGCTATCACGAGACCTGTCTCTGCTTCACCAACAACATCCCGCAGCGGGACGGCGGCACGCATCTGGCCGGGCTCCGTGCGGCCCTCACCCGCACCCTCAATGCCCACGCGCAGGAAAGTGGGCTGCTCAAGCGCGAAAAGGTCACGCTGACCGGCGAAGACATGCGCGAAGGGTTGACCTGCGTCCTCTCGGTCAAGATGCCCGACCCGAAATTCTCCTCGCAGACCAAGGAGAAGCTGGTCAGTTCCGAAGTTGCGCCCGTGGTTCAAGGCCTCATTTCGGATGGTTTGGGCCGGTGGATCGGTGAGCATCCGGCCGAAACCAAGATCATCATGGCGAAAATCGTCGATGCGGCCTCGGCCCGTGAAGCGGCGCGCAAGGCCAGGGATCTGACCCGACGGAAAGGGGCTTTGGATATCGCCAACCTGCCCGGAAAACTTGCGGACTGCCAGGAACGCGATCCGGCGCTGTGCGAACTCTTCCTGGTCGAGGGCGACAGTGCCGGCGGCTCGGCCAAGCAAGGGCGTCACCGGCGGTTTCAGGCCATTCTGCCGTTGCGCGGCAAGATCTTGAACGTCGAGCGCGCCCGCCTCGACAAGGTGCTGGGCTCGCAGGAGATCGGCACCCTGATCACCGCCCTCGGCACCGGCATCCGGGACGATTTCGACATCGCCAAGCTGCGCTATCACCGCATCGTCATCATGACCGATGCCGACGTTGACGGCTCGCACATCCGCACCCTGCTCCTCACCTTCTTTTACCGTCATTTGCCCCAGATCCTCGAGCAGGGCCACCTCTTCATCGCCCAGCCACCCTTGTTCAAGGTCAAGCGCGGTCAGAAGGAGCGCTATCTGAAGGACGAGGCGGCCCTGGACGACTATCTGATCGAGGCCGGTCTCGAGGATACCGCACTGGTCCTCGAGGGCGGCACGGCGATCGAAGGTGTCACGCTCGAAGGTGTGCTGGCGCAATGCCGTACCGTCCAGTCGCTGGTCCAGTCGCTGGCCCGCAAGGTTCCGGAGAACCTGGTCGAGGCGATGGCGCTCCATGGCGGCTTCGACCAGACGATCTTCGCCGATCCGGCCGCAGCCCTCGCCGTCGGCCAGAAGGTCGCCAGAGCCCTGACGCGACCCGCCACGGACAGCTGGCAGGTGATCGTCGGCGATGACGGCTTTCTCGTCTTCTCGCACCTCAAGGGCGAACGGCGGAGCCGGCACCGCTTCGATCCGGCCCTGGTCCGCAGCCCCGAGGGCTTGCGTCTCGTCAAGGCACTCGAAGAACTGCGCTCGCTCTTTCCGGGGGACGTCACGCTTCGTCGCAAGGATCAGGATATCGTTCTCGACTGTCCGACGGCCCTGGTGCGCCAGATCGTCGAATTCGGCCGCAAGGGCTTTTCGATCCAGCGCTACAAGGGTCTCGGCGAGATGAATCCCGAACAGCTCTGGGAAACCACGCTGGACCCCGACAAACGCTCGCTGATCCAGGTCAAGGTCGATCATGCCGATGAGGCCGATGAGATCTTCTCCACCTTGATGGGGGATATCGTCGATCCAAGGCGGGAATTCATCCAGGAGAATGCGCTCCGCGTCGTCAATCTGGATATCTGATGCGCTTTCTCCTGTTCGCCCTGGTCTTGAGCTTCACCTCTTCCGCCCATGCGCAATCGCCGGAGCCCAGTGCCGCCATGATCGATCCGCTGACGATCGCCCGGACCGGCCAGCCCAACGATGCCCTCGCCTGTCCGCCTGATCGGTGTGCAACCGAGCCTACCGCAACCTCGCCGGAATTTCTAGTGCCGGCCGGCGATCTGTTCAGGTTCTGGCTCGAAACCGTCCGGGCCGAGCCGCGGACGACGGTCACGGCCGAAGACGAGGCGGAGTTCCTGATGAATGCCGAGCAGCGCTCCCGTGTTCTCGGCTTTGTCGACACCATTGCCGCACGGG
>JBGSYN010000133.1:0-4409 GCA_041750975.1 Geminicoccaceae bacterium
CGGGCCAGAACAGCATCGCCACAGCAGCGACGAAGAAACTGGTCGCGATGGGCCTGCCGAAAAGGCCGAGGAACGACCCGGAGGTCTGCAACCCCGCGCGCAACTCCGTCTCGAACAGGGGGGCGAGGACGAAGCCGATCACGAAGGGGCCCAGCGGCACCTTGGCGCGTTCCATCGCGAAGCCGACGACGCCGAAGACGACGACCACCCAGACGTCAAAAATTCGGTTGGACAAGGCATAGGCCCCGACGACGCAACAGACGAAGATCAGCGGCAGCAGAACCGCGCGGTCGACAGTAACCACACGGGCCAGCAGGCCCACGGAATAACGCATGGTGAAGAACATCAAGACGTTGGCCACGAGATAGGCCGCGATCAGCGCCCAGACGAAATCGCCATTGGTCAGGAACAGAAGCGGGCCGGGCTGGATGTTGTGCATGATCAGCGCCGAAAGCAGGATCGCGTCGATGGGACTGCCGGGAATGCCCATCGTGATCAGAGGAATCAGCGCGCCGCCGACATTGGCGTTGTTGCTGGCCTCGGAAGCGACGATGCCTTCCTCGCAGCCGGTCCCGAACTTCTCGGGCGTGTCCGACCCGTTCTTGGCCACGCCGTAAGCGACCATCGCCGAGACCGAAGCGCCGACGCCCGGAAGGATCCCGATCCAGGTTCCGATCACCGAGGATCGCAGGATATTGGGCATGTGCCGCCGCCAGCCATGCCATCCGATGCGGGCCCGACCACCCGTCAACTGGACGGCCTCCGGCTGGCGGTCGATCTCCAGCGCGTCCTTGATGACCTGACTCATCACGAATATGCCCAGCAGCATCGGCAGGAGCTGGAAGCCTGCCGAAAGTTCGGTGAAACCAAAGGTCAGACGCAACTGCCCGTCGCTGTCGTTAAAGCCGGGCATGGCGAACATCATGCCGAGGAAACCTGCCAGCAGACCCTTGAACAGCGAACCCTGGCTGAGCGTCGCGATCAAGACAATGGCCATCAGCACCATGGCGAAGTATTCCCACGGTCCGAATTGCAGCGCCCATTTCGACAGGGGCGGCGAAAGCACCACAAGGAAGACGCCCGCGATCAGACCGCCTGCGAGCGACGCCCCAATGCCCAGCGACAGCGCACGCTGCGCCTCGCCCCGGACTGCCATGGGATGCCCGTCGAAGGTCGTCATCAGGGACGAGGGGGTCCCCGGCATCCGGAGCAGCATCGCCGATATCAACCCGCCAGAGACCGAGCCCACATACATCGCCACCATCATGACCAACGCATGAGTGCTGTCCATGTAGAAGGTGAGGGGCATCACCAGTGCGATGAGCATGCCGCCGGTGAGGCCCGGTATGGCGCCGACGAAAATGCCGAGGCTGGTACCCAGCAGCACATAGAAGAACGGCCAGGGCTGGGCCAGGTAGATAAAGGCGCCACCCAAATCAGCTAGCATCGGGCGGATCCTCGGGTGCCAACCATTCCTGCAGAGCCGAACCCTCCGGCAGATCGATGTAGAACACCTGCGTGAAAATGAAGTCGAAGGCGAAACCGAGGACCACCGCAATCGGCAGCAACCAACGGACCACTCGCCAGGAGAAGCGCGCCAGGATTGATCCCAGAACGATGATGAAGAGGATCGAAGCGTTGCGGAACGAAAGGAGGTCGTATTGCAGCAACAGGGTATAGCCCACGACCGCGAGGACGCTACCGATCGCGACGAGGGGCATCCTTTGGCCAGTGTCTGAACCGTCTTCTTGGCGTACTTCCCGCTGCTGAAACAAACGCTGGACGATCGACAGAACGGCCAGCGTCGCCAGCACATAGGCGACGAATTTTGGTACGGCCGCCGAGCCCAGCGGATCGAAGAAGGGCGGCGGCAACTGGTCCGCTTGCTGGAACAGGAGCCCCGAGAACGCGATGATCACAATCGCCAGGGCGAGATCCCGTCGGGCCTCGGCCGTATTCGTGAGGCGTTCAATCATGTCTTTGGAGACAATTCGGGGCCGCACGAGGCAAATCAAACGGCCCCAAGGATCGCGACTATTCCTGCAGTTGGCGCGCTTTTGCGACCAAGGGTTCGGCTGTGCTGCGCCACCAGTCGAGATCGGACACGACCTTTTCGGGATCGATATAGACAGGCTCGAGGCCGAGATCGGTGAATTGCTGTTGCACACCCGGGTCGGCCATCGCCGACCGCATCGCTTCGACGAGCTTGTCCTTGACGTCCTCCGGTGTACCCTTGGGCGCCAGCCAGATCCGGCTCGAACCGGCGACAATGTCGAGCCCATGCTCCTTGGCCGTGGGGACGTCAGGCAAAAGCGGCGAGCGCTCTTCGGCGAAGAGGACAATCGGCTTGAGATCGGCCTCCTGCCATTTGACGAATTCGATCAGGCCGAAAATGGCAAAATCGGTATGTCCCGCGACCACGGAAGGAAATCGCTTCGCACCGCCGCCGACTTGGACATAGCGAAACTCGACATCCGCCGCATCGGCCACCATCAGCGGCACGAAATGGACCGGCAGGCCGACATTGGCGGCGTTCTTCACCTGATCGGGGTTGGCGCGAGCCGTCTCCAACAACTCCTCGAAGCTGTCGATCTCGTTGTTCTCGCCGACGCCGAAGCCGAGAATGCCGAAGCCGGTCGACCCCAAGACGTCGAACGCTTCGTGATTGTAGTCGACCACACCCATGGCATTGGAGGTGATGATGCCCTCATGCCAAAAGCCAATGGTGTAGCCGTCAGGTTCCGCCTCCATGATGGCCCGCGTGGCGATAGTACCGCCGGCACCCGGCATGTTGACGACCGCGAAAGTGATACCGAGTTCGTCGTTCTCATCGAAATATCGCTGCAGAATCCGGGCTGTCGAATCCATGCCGCCGCCGGCCTGGGTCGGCACCACGACCTTGATTGGCTTTTCCGGATAGTCGGCATGCGCCGTCGTCATTCCGGTACCGATAACAGCGAAAGCCGCTGTGAAGGCGAGCGCTGTTGCGCGCCGCTGAAGTTTTGCCATCCCTGGCTCCAATCGATTTATTGTTCAAAGTCCGTCCACAGCATGCAATGGACACGAATGGATGGCAACTCCCCCAAACCGAGGATGATGTACCATGATCGTCACCACCACGAACACGATCCAGGGTCGTGAGATCGCCGACTCTATGGGTATCGTCACCGGCGAGGCGATTTTGGGCGCCAACATATTGATGGTCTCGGCTTCCGGTACCGCCGTCAGACTGCGTTGAATGGTGCGGCGGTCATGGACGACCCTTTCGATCTCGACCGCTTCATCCAGGCCCAGGATCCGGTCCTGACGCGCGTTACAACCGAACTTCGCCAAGGCCGGAAACGCTCGCACTGGATGTGGTTCATTTTCCCGCAACTGGCCGGGCTCGGCGTGAGCGCCATGTCCCGGCGCTACGCGATTGCGTCACTCGACGAAGCCAAAGCCTACCTCGCGCATCCGGCGCTCGGCGATCGTCTCATCTCCTGCACCAGCCTCGTCCTCGACGTCGAAGACCGGACCGCTCACGAGATCTTCGGCTCACCCGACACCATGAAGTTCCAGTCCTGCATGACCCTCTTCACCCGCGCCGCCGCCGATCCGGCTCTCTTCAAGCAAGCCCTCGCCCAATATTATGGCGGCATGGCGGATGCCAAAACGCTCCATCTCCTCGAACACGGCTAAAGGGGGGAAGGCCCTAGGAGCGACCGATAAGGAAGGCTGATGGAGCGTGTCCGGTCATCCTCTAGCTCCTTTGCACAACCCACCCGGACTGGTCCGGGCGGGCGTGGCTCATCTGGTGTGTTCAGACAATGTCGGGAAAGGAAGAGGTTCCCGCGAGGCTGTTGATGTCGTCGGGATCGAGCGCCTTGGCGAAGATCTGGACGTCGGCGATTTGGCCTGAGAAGGGGTTGGTGAAGTTGGGGGCGCCAGTGGCGCTGCCCCAGCCGAGGCCGCCGACCTGCAGATATTCGACGTTGCTGGTCCAGTCCATCACTAGGTTGGATTGTCCTTCGAGCTCGCCATCGACGTAGAGCTTGCTGCCGTCGGCGCCGAAGGTTGCGGCGACCTCATATTCGGTGCCAGCCACAAGATCGTCGAAGACGAAGATGGTTTCCGCACCGCCATCCTGGAATCGGACTTTCAAATCGCCGGATTCGATATAGGCGGCGAAATGGTTGCCGCCGCCGACATAGCCCGAGGCGTCCTTGACCACCAGGCCCTGACGCACGCCCGGATTGTCGTCGACGAAGGAGAAGGCGATCGTGCCCTCGGCAATGTTGAGAGCTGGGTTGGGCGCGTAATTGTCTACCTGGCCGGACGAGCCGTTATAGCTCTTGACCCCGTTCTGGGAGAAGACCGGATCGGGCAGGCCGTCCGGGTCTTCGTTCAAATCGGTGACGGTGACAGCG
>JBGSYN010000134.1:0-4488 GCA_041750975.1 Geminicoccaceae bacterium
GGCCGCAAGGTGGCCGTGCTCGGCGCCGGCCCTGCCGGCCTCGCCTGCGCCCCTCGCCTCGCCATGCATGGCCACGACGTCGCGATCTTCGAGGCACGACCCAAGCCCGGCGGGCTCAACGAATATGGCATTGCCGCCTACAAGACGGTCGAGGGCTTCGCCCAGGCGGAGGTCGACTGGCTCTTGCAGATCGGCGGCATCACCATCGCCTATGAGAAGGCTTTGGGCCGCGATCACAGCCTCGCGGATCTGCGTCGGGACTATGATGCGGTCTTCCTCGGGATCGGGCTTGGCGATGTCAACGATCTCGGCCTCGAAGGCGAGATCAACGGCGCCGCGGCCGATGCGGTCGGCTTCATCGCCGAATTGCGGCAGGCAACGGACCTCTCACGCCTGCCGGTCGGCCGCCGCGTCGTCGTGATCGGCGGCGGCATGACTGCCATCGATGCCGCCGTGCAGTCGAAGCTGCTCGGTGCGGAGGAGGTGACGATCGTCTATCGGCGCGGCCCCGAGCGGATGAGCGCTTCGCGCTACGAGCAGGATCTCGCGACCTCGAAGGGTGTCCGCATCCGTCATCACGCCCAGCCGGTGCGGATCGCGGACGGTGCGATCGAGTTCGAGCGGACGGACGGCAGCGGCGAGCGGTTCAGGCTCGAGGCCGATCAGGTGTTCAAGGCGATCGGCCAGGCGCTCGAATTGGCCGGCGACTTCACGCTCGACGGCCGCAAGATCAAGGTCGACGAAGAGGGCCGGACCTCGATCGACAATGTCTGGGCTGGCGGCGATTGCGTCGCTTCAGGCGACGATCTCACCGTGACGGCGGTGGCCCAGGGCCGCGATGCGGCCGAATCGATCCATCGTTCACTTAGCGGAGGGGAATGAGCCATGGCCGATCTGCGCGGCGACTATCTCGGCATCAAATCGCCCAACCCGTTCTGGCTGGCCTCCGCACCCCCAACCGACAAGCAATACAATGTCGAGCGCGCCTTCAAGGCCGGCTGGGGCGGCGTGGTCTGGAAAACCCTCGGCCTCGACCCGCATTGCGTCAACGTCAACGGGCCGCGCTATGGTGCCGTATGGGGGGCGGATCGCCGCCTGTTGGCGATGAACAATATCGAGCTCATCACCGACCGGCCGCTGCAGATCAATCTCGACGAGATCAAGATCGTCAAGCGCAACTGGCCGGACCGGGCCCTGGTCGTCTCCTTGATGGTGCCATGCGAGGAGGACTGCTGGAAGGAGATCCTGGGCCAGGTCGAGGACACGGGTGCGGATGGCATCGAGCTCAATTTCGGCTGCCCCCATGGCATGTCGGAGCGCGGCATGGGCTCGGCCGTAGGCCAGGTGCCGGAATACATCGAGATGGTGGTCCGCTGGTGCAAGCAGAACACGCGGATGCCGGTGATCGTCAAGCTGACGCCCAACATCACCGATATCCGCTATCCGGCCCGTGCTGCCAAGAAAGGTGGCGCCGACGGCGTCAGCCTGGTCAACACGGTCTCCTCGATCACCTCGGTCGATCTCGACAATTTCAGCCCCGAGCCCTCGATTGACGGCAAGGGTGCGCATGGCGGTTTGTGCGGCCCTGCCGTCAAACCGATCGCGCTGCGCATGGTCGCCGAAATCGCCAGGGACCCCGAAACGGCGGACGTGCCGCTCTCGGGCATCGGCGGCATCACCACCTGGCGGGATGCCGCCGAATTCATGGTACTCGGCGCTCAAAACGTCCAGGTCTGCACCGCCGCCATGACCTATGGCTTCAAGATCGTCGAGGAACTTGAGACCGGCCTTGCCAACTGGATGGCGTCAAAGGGCTTCGCCACGCTCGACGAGTTCGTCGGGCGCGCCGTGCCCAACGTCACCGACTGGCAATATCTCAATCTCAACTATGTCACCAAGGCCCGGATCGATCAGGACCTCTGCATCCAGTGCGGCCGCTGCCACATCGCCTGCGAGGACACCTCGCACCAGGCGATCACCGCCACCAAGAACGGCCAACGCCACTTCGAGGTGATCGACGAGGAGTGCGTCGCCTGCAATCTCTGCATCAATGTCTGCCCGGTCGAGCACTGCATCACCATGGAGCGCCTCCCCGCCGGCGCCGTCGACCCCCGCACCGGCACAACGATCAATGCGAAACCCGCCGACTGGACCATGCACCCCAACAACCCGTCGCGCATTGCCGCGGAGTAGGTAGCCACATCCCATGCCCATCCTGCTTTGCTATGGCGATTCGAACACGCACGGCTCGTTGCCCCGATCTGGCACCCAAAGACGATCCAGGCTCGGCTACGAAGAGCGCTGGCCGGGAGTCGCGGCCAGCTCCCTTGGCGCCGATTGGCGGGTCATCGAGGAGGGACTGCCGGGGCGAACGACTGTCCACGCCGACCCTGTCAAGGGCGATCATCTGAACGGCCTCGACGGCCTGCCGATCGCGTTGAATAGCCACCGTCCGATCGATGTCGTCGCACTGATGCTCGGCACTAACGACCTCAAGTCGCGTTTCGCCGTGACTGCGGAAGAGATTGCGGACTCCCTGGAGCGGCTTCTGGACATCATCGCTCGAAGCGATTGTGGACCGGACGAGAACCCGCCCGCCGCTCTCCTGATAGCACCACCGCCGATCCTCGAAGGTAGCGGTCTCCGTCCGCTCTTTGTCGGTGCCCCGGCCAAATCGGCCCGTTTCGGCAGACTCTTTGGCGAGCTCGCCCAACGTCGCGGGATCGCCTTTCTCGACGCCTGCACGGTCATCGCCTCGAGCCCGATCGACGGCGTGCACTTCGACGCCGAAGCGCATTCCAAGCTCGGCAAAGCGATAGCCGAAATGGTGGCGACGTCGTTCCCGTCGCTTCAGTAAAAATTCGGCGGACGGCCTTTGACGTCGGTTTGAAGCGCGAACAGACTGCCCGAGAGCGGGGCCTGGGCCAGCAATTCCTCGGATAACCGGATGCGGCCGCTGGTGATATAGAGCGTTCTCAGGTCCAAGCCTCCGAAGACGCAGCTCGACGGCCGCGGCACCGGCAGCTCGATGGTCTGCAAGAGCGCACCTTCGGGGCTGTAGCGGCGGATCGCCCAGCCATCCCACATGGCACACCAGAGACAGCCTTCGGCGTCGACCGTCAGGCCGTCGGGCCGGCCCTCATCGGGCGTGGTCTTGATGAACGGCCGGCGATTGGTGATCTCGCCGGTCTCGAGATTGAAATCGAAGGCGAAGATGGTCTGTGCCGCCGAATCGGCGAAATACATGATCCGATCGTCGGGACTCCAGTCGAGGCCGTTGGATACCGTGAAGCCATTGGCGAGGCGGGCCCAGCTGCCATCTTGCAAGAAGCGGTAGATGCCGCCTCGGCCGGGGCTGGCGTCGAGCGCCATGGTGCCGGCCCATAGCCGACCCCGCGCGTCGCAGCGCGCATCGTTGAAGCGTGTGTCGGTAATCCCGGCCTCGGGATCGACGATCGGCTGCAGCGACCCCTGCTTGAAATCGAGGCTTTCGAGGCCGTCTTGCGTCAACGCCACCAGGCCGCCGCCTCGGCGGAGCACCACCGCACCGATCAGGCGTGGCAGCCCCCTGCTCTGATTTCCACCCGTTGACGGATCGAAGCGGTGCACGGCGGGGGCCAGGATATCGACCCAATAAAGGCATTGCTCCGCCGGCGACCAGACCGGCCCCTCGCCCAGATAGGCCGTACCCGGCAGGACACAGGCGACACTGCTTTCCTGGACCTGCCGCACGGGACGGGGTGCCGTCGACATGCTGACACTGGTCGCACCGACATTGCCCGAGATGCGGCGCGCAGCTTCCATCAGCCGGCGGCCCATGGTGTGCAGCCTGTCGCCCGCCAGCCTATGGCTCGGCCCAAGCACGCCGATCGAGGCCAAAGGCTCGCCCTTGTGGTCGAGGATCGGTGCCGCCACCGCATGCACGCCCTCGACATGCTCGCCTTCGGACGTCGCGTAGCCACGGGCGCGGGTCAGCGCCAAATCCTGCGCCAACCGCGCAGCCTCGGTGATCGTGTAGGGCGTGAAGCCTTCGAGCTCGATCTCATCGAGCTGGCGCCGCTGTGCCGCCGGCGGCAAAAACGCCAGCAACGCCTTACCCAGCGCGGTGCAGTGCAGCGGTGCCCGCCTACCAACGCCGAGCCTTAGACCGATGGTATGGACTGAGCTTCGCTCATCGATATAGAGCACGGCACCAGAATCGAATTCGCCGAGCGACACGGTCTCGCTGGTCTCGTCGGCAAGGCTGTCGAGTTCGGGTGCTGCGGCCCCGCGCAGATCGAAGGCCGCCCAGACCTTGTGCGCCAGCTCGAACAGCCGATGGCCGAGCCAGTACGTATTGGTCTGCGCATCGAGGCGGATCAGCCGGCGCTCGATCAGGGCCTGCAGGATGCGGTGCAGCGTCCCCTTGGGCAGGCCCGTCCGCAACGCAAGCTCGGTAAAGCGCAATGGCCGGTCGGCATCGCCGATGGCATCGAGCACGGCCAGCCC
>JBGSYN010000135.1:0-18579 GCA_041750975.1 Geminicoccaceae bacterium
GGATCGACCGATGTCACGACCCGGATACTCGCACGGCATCTCGAACCGGTGCTCGGCGTTCCCGTGATCGTCCAGAACGTGCCGGGCGGCGGCGGCGCGGTCGGCTATCAGCAGGCGCTGGATGCACGGCCTGACGGCTATACGCTGACGAATTATCAGGACTCTCTCGATGTGATGGAAGCCACCGGTGCGGTGACCTTCAGCCAGGCCGACTTCGACCCTGTGGCCATTTGGGGAACCCTGGCGTTGACGATTTTTGCCCAGAACGACGGTCCCTATGCGTCGCTCGAGGACTATCGCAAGGCGGCCGAGGCCAAGCCGGGCGAGATCGGTCTCGCCATGGGCTACGGCACCCCTTCCCAGTTCGTCAGCAAGATCGTCGAGGATGCGCTCGGCGTCGATCTCAATCTCGTTAATGTCGGTGGCGGTGCGCAGAAAAAGGCGGCCGTGCTGGGCGGTCACGTCGATGCCGGGATCGAGCCGATGCCGGGCATGGCGGAATCTTATCGAGCCGGTCAGTTCGATATACTGGCGGTGCTTGCGGAGGAGCGGCTCGAAGGTTTCCCCGATATTCCGACTGCCAGGGAACAGGGCTTCGATGCCGTCCATGCCAATACCTTCGGCGTTGTCGCCCCGAAGGGAACGCCCGAAGACCGGCTGAAGATCCTGAGTGACGCCATCGGCCAGGTCGTCACCAGCGAGGCGTTTCTCGAAGACAACGCCAAGATCAACTTCGATGTCGACTTCACGCCCTACGACGAAATGGGTGCGCGAACGGCGGAGGTGCGTGAGCGGATGTTGACGGTCGGGCAAAGCCTCGGCTTCTGAAGGACCCGGAAAAGATCCTTCGAAAGAGCATTGGAAAAGGAAGTGCGATGCTACGACGAATTCGGCAGTCGCTTACCATGCTTGGTGTTGCGATCGCGTTCGCGACGATCGGGGTTGCCAAGGCCGACTATCCTGACAAACCCATCAAGTTCATCGTCATGTACTCGCCCGGAGGCTCCTCGGACGTCGTCGTGCGAATTCTCGGCCGCTACCTTGAGCCGATCCTGGGCGTGCCCATCGTCGTCCAGAACGTACCGGGCGGCGGCGGCGCCGTCGGTCTGGCGCAGGCAAAGGATGCGCGCCCCGATGGCTATTCCCTGACGATTTTCCTCGATTCGCTTCCCGTGATGGAAGCCACGGGCGCCATCGATTTCACGCAGGACGATTTCGATCCGGTGGCTATCTGGGGCGAGATGGTACTGACTATCTTCACCCAGAAGGACGGTCCTTACGAATCGCTTCAGGCCTATCAGCAGGCTGCCATGGACAAGCCCGGCGAGATCGGTCTCGGCATGGGCTATGGCACGCCTGCGCAATTCATCAGCAAGATCGTCGAAGACGCCATGGGTGCGGACCTCAATCTGGTCAATATCGGCGGTGGCGCGCAAAAGAAAGCGGCCGTCCTCGGCGGTCACGTCGACGCGGCGATCGAGCCCACGCCCAGCCTCGCGGAACCGTACAAGGCCGGTCAATTCGACATCATCGCCGTGCTGTCGGAAGAACGCCTGGCGGAATTCCCGGATGTTCCGACCGCAAAGGAGCAGGGTGTGAATGCGGTTCATGCCAACACCTATGGGATCATGGCGCCCAAGGGCACGCCACCCGATCGCCTGCAGCTCTTGAGCGACGCCATCGGTCAGGTCGTGACCGATCCGGAATTCCTCGCGGACAATGCCGAGGTGAATTTCAACATCACGTTCGAGCCCTATGGCGAAGCGGGCCAGCACATGGAGGCAGTGCGTGCGACCATGCTCGATGTCGGCGGACGCCTGGGCTTCTAGTCGTCGCTGGGGCGGTTTCTTGATGAGACGACAGGAGTGATGCTGGAAAGTCGTCAGGACCGCCTCGTCGGCCTTGTGCTCGTCATCGGCGGCTCGTTGCTGTTCTGGCGAACCTATTCATTTCACATCGTCGACTGGGACCCGCTCGGGCTTGCCTTCTGGCCCCGTATCGTTCTGGGCCTGTTGATCGCGAGCGGAGCCTATCTGATTCTGCGGGGCAGCCTCGATGACGGACCTTTCCAGAAGCCGGTGGCCAAGGCCTTCGCCTACCTCGCGATCATCGGAGCCTATGCCATCTTGATGGCGCCGATCGGCTTCCTCATCGCCACGCCGGTCTTCATCGTCGCCTTTCATTTGTCGCTGGGCGGCTGGTCGTTCCGCAACCTCATCGAGGCCTGCATCCTCGCCGCCGTCTGCACGGGTTTCATCTACTACGTCTTTCAGGACCTGCTGTTGGTGCAGTTTCCGGAAGGCCTGCTGCAAGAGCCGATCTAGTGGACTTTTCGCTCGACCCTGCCGTGATCATGACGGCACTGGCGCGGGTTCTGGAGCCCTGGAACGTCCTGATGATCCTTGCCGGTGTCACCGGCGGGATCATCATCGGCATCATCCCGGGTCTCGGCGTTGTGATGGCGATCGGGCTTTTGATCCCTGTGACCTTCACGATGTCGCCGGAAGTCGGCATGTCGCTGCTCGTCGCCGTCTTCGTAGGCGGCGTTTCCGGCAGTTGCGTGACGGCCATCCTGATCCGCATGCCGGGCACGCCGTCTTCGGTGGCGACCCTGCTCGACGGCTATCCGATGGCCCAGAATGGCGAAGCCGGCCGGGCGCTCGGCAATGCCGTCATCGCGTCGTTCTTTGGCACGATCATCAGCGGCATTTTCCTGGTGCTTTTGGCGCCTCTCCTCGCCGCATTCGCGCTCAAGTTTCATTTCCCGGAATATGTCGCCGTGACCATTTTCGCGATCACCGCGGTCGCGGCCCTGACCGGCAGCACGATCCTTCGTGGACTCATCACGGCCTTGCTCGGCCTCCTCGCCGCCACTTTCGGCATGTCCCAGGAGGACGGCATGCCGCGTTTTGATTTCGGACGGACCGAGATGATGGGCGGCATCGGCCTGTTGCCGGCGTTGATCGGAATATTCGCGATCTCGCAGGTGATGACCGACGCGCTCAAGAGGGATCGCGATCGAGAACTCGGCCAGAAGATCGAGCGCACCCTGCCGACGCTTTCGGATATCGGCTCGAACATCGTCAACTACCTGCGATCCGCCCTGATCGGCACGTTTGTCGGCGTGATTCCGGCACTCGGCGCCGGACCCGCCGGTCTCATCGCCTACGTGCAGGCAAAAAACGCCTCGAGCACACCCGAGCGGTTCGGCACCGGCTATGTGCCGGGCGTAATCGCCGCCGAGACCGCCAACAACGCGACGATCGGCGGTGCATTGATCATCATGCTGACTTTGGGCATCCCGGGCGATCCGGCCACTGCGGTGCTGATCGGCGGACTGATGATCCACGGCCTCGAGCCGGGCCCTCAGCTATTCTTGAGCAATCCCGAGATTATCTATGCCATCTATTTCTCGGTGTTCTTCTCGAGCCTGGCGATGATGGTGATCCTGATCATCTTCATGCGCCCCCTGGCGCGCGTGGCGCTGGTTCCCAAGAGAATTCTGCTGCCGCTGATCGTCGTCCTGGCGTCGGCAGGTGTTTATGCGATCAACAGCCGGCCCTTCGATATCATCGTGATGTGCATCTTCGGTTTCGTGGGCTACATTTTTGAGCGCTTCCGCTATCCCTTGCCGCCTTTTGTCCTCGGCCTCGTGCTGGGTCCGCTGATCGAGGGTAATTTCCGCAAGATGCTGGGCCAGTATGGCGATGCGATGCCGCTCGTGACGCAGCCGATCGCCCTCACCTTCATGGTGCTGACGGTGGTCTCGATCGTCTTCTCGATCTGGCAGCGTCGCCGCGGCGGTGCCTTGATCGAGGCCAGCAGCGCCTAGGCGTTGGGCCGGACCACCATGGTCTTGTAAAGATGCCAGGTGGCATGCCCCAGGACCGGCATGACGATCGCAAGGCCCAGGAAGAACGGGACGCTGCCCACGGCCAGCGATCCTGCAACGATGGCGCCCCAGAGGGCCATCGGCAGGGGGTTGCGGACGACGGCGGCGACCGACGTAGCGACGGCCGTAGGCAAACTGACGTGGCGATCCAGAAGCAGCGGGAAGGAGACGACGCTGATGGTGAAGACCAGCACCGCGAACAGGGCGCCGATCGCATTGCCGATGATCATCATCGTCCAACCCTCGCCGGTGCCGAACAACGAGCCGACGAACGAGCCGCCTTCGGCCATTACCGGCCCCAGAGTGTGGCCGTAAATGACGAAGGCGACCTCGATCCAGACAATGAACAGGGCGAAAAGAATGGCGCCCAGCATGAGGATCGGCAAGCGCGCCTGCGAGTTGATCACCTCGAACATGTGATAGCGCGAAATATCCTCACCAAGTTCACGCCGCCGGCTCAACTCGTACATGCCGAGCGCTGCGAACGGCCCAAGGAGGGTGAAGCCGGCGATCAGCGGAAATGCGATGGGCAGCAAATCATAGCCAGCCGTGAGGACGACCAGCAGCATGCCGACAACGCCATAGAGCACAGCCAGGAAAATGGCGTGGGTCGGCATCGCCTGGAAATCCTCGATGCCCCGCAACAGGACGGAGCGAAGATCCTCGATCTCGATTTTCCGAACTTCGAGCGCCTGATTTTCCAGAACTGCTTCGATCGGCTTGATTGAGCCCTGATCCATCGACGTTCCCCAACGACTGCAAAGATGACCCCACCATAGGACGAGTGTTCACCTCTGGCCACACATCAGATGTCACGTCCGGGTGCGCCTCTCGGAACTACCCGCAAGGTGCGTTGCCGCCTGAGATTGAAACGAAAGCGATGGCGCCAGCGGAGGACCTTGCGAAAAAATCCCATCCATTGAGGATAGCGCCGCCGCAATTTGATGAACCGGTTACGCATGGTCTTGGAGGCGCCGAGCATCATGATCAGCCCGATCGCGATCAACGGGGCCCCTAAAGGCACCGGCGTCGGGAACAGGATCAGCCCGACGATCAGGACCACGATACCAGCAGCTATGGTCAGCCATTGACCCAGAATCATATCACCGGCTCGATATGTTTTGCCGTTACCAATCTCCTGCGGTGACATAGGCCCAAGCGTGCGCAACTACCAGACAGCCGGTGGCATTGCATCTCGAACCTGTTGCAATCATGTCGCTTCGTCGAGGCGGCCGTGACGCTTGACCAACGATCAGGTCTGCATTAGCGAGAGAGTATGAATGGACGTGTCGTCACTGCGAGCCTTCGAATTACGGACCCGGTCTCACGCTGAGACCGGGAAGCAAGAACCCGTATGCAATCCTGCGCCGTAGTTCGGCGCGAAGCTTTCGAAGGCCCGATCATGGTTTCGACCTTTTGTTTCTCCGTTCATTCGCAACCCTCGCCCTGTTCACTGCCGCGCGTGCTCGAGGTTTTTGCAGCGCATGGCTTGGTTCCCCGACAATGCCACAGTCAGTTGACCGCCGATCCGTGGCTGGTAATCGACCTTCAGCTCGACGATCTGACCGCGGAGCAAGCGCGCCGTCTGGCACTTCGCATCGAGCGCGTGCTGACCGTCGAAAAGGTCTTGTTCTCGGCCAAGCGGCTGGCTTCGCTGGCGGCTGCCTGATCCTCGGCGCAACGCTGTCGTTTGGCGCCGCTGCGATGGCTGCAGCGCCCAGCCTCTGCGATTCGCTCTTCATTCCGGAGGGCTACGATCTCACCTGTACGATCGAAGGTGAGCCGTACGACGGCACCGGTGCCATCAAGGCCGTGGTCGAGCCTGCCGATTCGACGTTTGGCGAGCTTTCGAGCCTGACGCTCCGGGAACTCGAGCGCAAAGGTGTCGATGCAACGGCGTGGACTGCGCCGGAGGACTGGGTACGCAGTCAACTCGCCGTCGATATCGGGGGCGTTGCCGAAGCCCTTGAAGACCTCGCGGACAATCCCGACAACCCCTTGGGTGGCCCGGAACTCACCGGTGCTGTCCAGGCGGCCATCTCGGTCTTGCAGGACTGGAGCCGTCTCGCCCTGCGTGGCTGCGACGAGGTGGTGGAACGTGACGACCGCATCCGCCTCCGCTGCGAATGGTCGGCGGCTTCGCTTGCGCTCTATGTCCAGGTACTGCTCATCGAGGCTGGCAAGGAACGCTATGCAGTCAACATCCGCACCATGAATCCAAGGCGGTTGCAGCACCTCGAGGCGATCGCGAACTCGTTCGAGCCTTAGGCACCCCCTCACTCAACGGTCGTCAGGGTCGGTGGCACCCATGCCGTCCCGGTCTTCTTCTTCCTCGACGACCGGGATGGCATAAGCGCCGTCGAGCCATTTCGACAGATCGCGGTCGCGGCATCTGGTCGAGCAAAACGGCCTGAATTCGCTATGGCGCGGCCGGCCACAGACGGGGCATTTAGGTATCTTGCGCGCCGCTTTCGTCGGCTCGCTCTTCATCGGAGCATCTCCACGATAAAGCTCCCAGGTGGCAGATCCGAATCCTGTTTCATCGGAAGATCCCCGAAAAGGGCGGCCGCTTCCTTTTGCGCGAATCCGAACAAATCGGTCGCCATGCGAATGGTGGCGGGCCGGGCTTGGGAATCTTGGAGTTCACGCCATAGGGCTTCGCTGCGGCGCCGGAGCGATGGGACGTGGCCATCGCCCCCACATTCCGGACAGGCGCGAAACCAACGGGTCGACCATCTGGCCCCGTGCCGAGCGCGGCTCAACTGTACCAAACCCAATGGCGACATCGGATAGATCTGCACGGATGCCTGATCGCCCTTGAACGCTCGTTTCAACGCATTTTCGAGCTGCTGTCGCTGCGGCTTGGTCGGCAGATCGACGAAATCGACGATGATGGTCCCGCCAAGATGGCGCAATCTGACCAGCCGGGCGATCTCACGGGCCGCGTCCAGATCGATGTCCTGGGCATCGCGATTGCCGCCGTCGACATCGATCGCGACGCACGCTGCAGTCTCCTCGATGATCAGGCGTCCACCGCGATCGAGCGGGATCTCGCGAGCGAAATCGCGCTCGATAGCCTCGTCGAGCGCGCATTGGCTGAAGGCACCCCGCGCCGGATCGAGCCGTTCCAGTCCCGGTCTCATGATTTCGGGCAGTAGTTCCAGAAACGCACGCATTTCGACAAAAAGGCCGGGGTCGGCGATCTTGATGATGTCCAGGCCCGCGCCGAAGACCTGGCGCACCAGGCGTAGTTGCGGGCTCTCATCCCCCTCGAGCCGGCAAGGTCCGCGCTCCGAACTGAAGCCCTGCTGCAATCGTCGCCAGCGTCCCTCCAGTTCGGCAAACTCGGCCTCGAGTATGGCGTCCTCGACGTCGACCGCCTGCTGGCGGATCATGACGGGGCTGTCTTCCCCGAACAGCGCCACGCCTCGATCGAGCATTTCCTGCTGCCTCAGGCCACGCAACTTGACCGAGACTTCGACGCCATGGCCGAAGGGCCGATAAACCATGAACATGCCGAAGAATTTCACGTCGGTCGTGAAGCGCGGGCCCTTGCCGTGATCCGGTTCGCGCAGGCCCTGGACGACGATCCACTGGCCCTCATGCACCAGTTTGTTGATCGGACGGCGTTCGATGATGCGGGCGACATAGCGTGCATCCTTGGCCGCAAGGAAGCCGTGTTCGGCGCCGCCATAATCGAGAAACGCAGCGTTCAGGCGCGTGTCGATATGGGCGACACGTACCCGGAACAGGCGATCCGTGACGTCGTTCCCGGCATGATCGATATCGATGATGTCGATCAGCCGGTCATCCTCGATCAGCGCCCCGCGGACGCCGAAGCCGGTATTGTCGATCACGATCTCCCGGGTCATCGGCCTGTCCAACCGAGACCGGCGAGCATGCTGGCGACAGCAGCGAGCGGCAGCCCCACGACATTGGAATAGCTGCCATTGATCTGGGTGGCGAAAGCCTCGGCCCGGCCCTGGATGGCGTAGCCGCCGGCCTTGCCCTGCCATTCACCACTGTCGAGGTAACCATCGAGTTCTTGGTCGGCCAGTCGCTTGAACTGCACCATCGTCGTCACGAGTTTAACGCTCGAGCGGCCGCCGGGGGCCGCAATGGCAACGCCGCCCAGGACGCGGTGACGACGGCCGGAGAGCAGCCGGAGACAGCTCTCCGCCTCCGCCCGAAGCTCGGTCTTCGGAAGGATTCGCCGGCCGCAGGCGACGACGGTATCGGCCGCCACCACGAAACTTTCCAGATGGTTCGAGGCAATTGCGCCGAGCTTCGTCTCGGCCATGCGACGAACATAGTCCCGCGGCAGCTCGCGCTGTCTGATCGATTCGTCAATATCCGGTGCGATAATCTCATCGGGGTCGATGCCGATCTGACGCAACAAGCTCAAGCGACGCGGCGAACTCGAGGCGAGCACCAGCCTCGCTCCAGGTCCCGTCACTTGAAGCGGTAGGTGATCCGCCCGCGGCTGAGATCGTAAGGCGTCATCTCGACGGTCACCTTGTCGCCCGCCAGCACCCTGATGCGATTCTTGCGCATCCGTCCCGAGGTATGGGCCAGGATCTCGTGCTCATTCTCCAGCTTGACGCGGAACATCGCGTTGGGCAGCACTTCGGAAACGGTGCCGTTGAATTCGATCAAGTCTTCTTTCGCCATAGAAACTCCGGTTTGATCGACGCCACGGGCGTCGGGCTAGTTCTCATACCGCTCGCAATGTGTTTCGAGCAAGGTCTGTGAGGTTATCGGGCAGGTCCGCCCGGCATAGGAAATCGTGCCAGGATCTCGCGGCGCAGCCGATCCCGCAACTGCCGATAGGCTTCCAGGCGCTGGGCGCGCGGCAGTTCGTGGACGCTCGGATCGGGCATCGCCCAATATTCGAGTTCGATCGACGCATCGCGCGTCAACTCGACGGCGCGGTGCTGGGCCTCGGGCGACAACGAGATGACGATATCGAAATAATTGTCCTGCAGGTCGTCGAAACATTTGGGATCGTGACCGGAAATGTCCAGACCGACCTCTTGCATCACGGCACAGGCGAAGCCGTCGACCAGCCCCGCCCTGACCCCGACACTTTGCACGAAGATACGGCTACTGTGATAATGCCTGAGAAACGCCTCGGCCATCGGCGATCGCAGTGCATTTTCGCTGCAGGCGAACAGCACGCTGCCCGGCAGCATTGCAGCCTTGTGGGTGTCCCCTGTCCCGCTGGGCACCGTCAACCGACTAGGCCCGAAGATGGAGCACGCAGACGAGCGTGAAAAGCCGACGAGCCGTAGCACTGTCGACGTCGACATGGGCACGAATGATCGAACCCAGCAATTCCGCACCTTCGTCGTGCAGCCCACGCCTTGCCATATCGATGGTTTCGATCCGGTTCGCCGTCGCCCCCTTGATCGCGCCGAAGTAGCTCTCGCAAATCAGGAAATAGTCCTTGATGATCTTGCGCAAAGGCCGCATCGGCCAAAACAGCTCAAGCCGGTCGGCGGGCCCTTGCCCCTGCACCTCGGCCACCAATGTGCCGCCGCGCAACGACAACATCAAACGGTAGGGGCCACAAAACTCATCACGAAGACGAAAGCGATTTTCACGCAAAAGATCGTCGATCGCACGGTCACGTTCGGCAGCGATCTCGGCATTCCATCGCACAATGCTGCCTTCATCGAGTTCGATACCGATAATCCGGTCGTTATCCTCGCTCAATCGCCGCGCTCGAGCCGGAGCTCGATGGCTCGCGCATGAGCGTCGAGGCCTTCGGCCCGCGCCAGTCTCGCCGCCGCCGGGCCGATCTCTGCCAGCGCATCGGCACTGCAGCTAAGGTAAGTCGTTCGTTTCATGAAGTCGTAGACCGAGAGGCCGGACGCGAACCGAGCCGTGCGGCCGGTCGGAAGCACATGATTCGGGCCGCCGACATAGTCGCCCACGACCTCGGGCGTAGACGCACCTTCGAAGATCGAGCCGGCATTGGTGATGCGTTGCCGCATTGCCGCGGGATCGGCGATGCAGAGTTGCAAGTGCTCGGGTGCCAGCGGATTGATCAGCCGCGGTGCGTTCTCCAGATCGTCGACGACGATGACCGCACCTTCCTCGGCCCAGCTCACGCTGGCAATCGCGTTGCGCTGCAAACGTTCAAGTTGCGTCTCCACAGCGAGGCTTACGGCATCGGCAAATTCTGGGTCGTCCGTGATCAGGATCGATTGGGCGCGCTCGTCATGCTCGGCCTGGGCAAGAAGATCGGCTGCGATCCATTCGGGATCGTTCGCACCATCGGCGACGATCACGACCTCCGAAGGTCCGGCGACCATATCGATGCCGACACGCCCGAAGACCTGGCGTTTCGCTTCCGCCACCCAGGCATTGCCGGGACCGGCGATCTTGTCGACGGGATCGAGGCCGGCGGTGCCATAGGCCATTGCCGCCACCGCCTGCGCACCGCCAAGCCGCCAGATCTCATCGACGCCGGAAAGTTTCGCGGCCGCAATCACGAGCGGACTGACAATGCCGTCGGGTGTGGGCACGGTCACGACGAGCCGCCTGCAGCCCGCAACCCGCGCCGGAATCGCATTCATCAGGACCGAGCTCGGATAGGCCGCCGTACCTCCCGGCACATAGAGGCCGACATGCTCGATGGCGTGCCACGAGAGGCCCATGGCAATACCTAGACCGTCCACATAGTCGATGTCGGCCGGCCGTTGCAGCTCGTGGAACCGGCGGATACGCTCGGCGGCAAGCTTCAGGGCCTCGAGGTCCGCCGCATCGACCTCGGCGACAAGGGCCTCGATTTCGTCTGCGGTCAGTACCAACCGGTCGAGTTCAATCCGGTCGTAACGCGCGGTCAGCTCGAAAAGTGCGGCATCGCCACGATTGCGGACATCCGCTATTATCGAGGCGACGGCGTCCCTTACATCGTGGCTGTCTTCGCGCCTCGCCTCGACCAGCGTCTGAAAGGCAGCCTCGAAGTCTGAATCACGTTGATCGAGGCGGCGTGCCATCCGCAGCCTCCGCATGAACACGCTCCTCCCGCTCCTCACGGCGCTCAAGAAGGGCTTCCTGTTCCGCGAAATGATCGCAGGGCGGTTCTTCGGCCGGCTGCGGGGTACCGAAATCATCGAGCCTGCACTCGATGACGTCCGAGGCGAGACGAATGTCCGCCGTGCCGGCCATTACCAGTTCGATATTCGTCGCCGCATCCTTGCCGGGTGACGTGGCGATGGTCAAAAGCTGAACCTTCTGATCCGGGTCTTCCGGATCGAGCCCCCGGTAGCGAACCTGTTTGATCTTCTCGAAGACCAGCACGGTGTCACATTCCGTGAGATTGTCGCAATCGGTCCATTCCGCCTGCGCCTCGCGCCGATATCGCCGGAAGGCGGCCATGAAGCGGCCATCCTCCGCCTGAAAAACCATTTCCCGCACATGGGTGCGTGCGTCCTGCAGCAGGGCGGCGATGACGGCCAGATCCTCGGCATCGTTCGCCCGGAGCTTAATCTTTCGATCGCTCATGGTACTCGCTCAATCCTGGCGCCGAGGGCGCTCAATTTGGTTTCGAGATGCTCATAGCCTCGGTCGAGATGGTAGATGCGGTTGACTTCTGTTTGCCCGCTTGCGGCAAGCCCCGCAAGGACCAGGGAAACCGAGGCCCGCAGATCCGTCGCCATCACCGGCGCACCCTTGAGCAGCGGCACACCGCGCACCAGCGCCGAGCCGCCATGGACGGTGATTTGGGCGCCCATGCGCATCAATTCAGGCACATGCATGAACCTGTTCTCGAATATAGTCTCCGTAATCATGGCGGCACCCTCGGCGACGCACATCAAGGTCATAAACTGGGCCTGAAGATCGGTCGGGAACCCCGGAAACGGCTGCGTGATGACATCGACGCCGCTGACCAGGCCATTGGCGACCCGCGCCCGATAGCCTTCCGGCACTTCTTCGAGCACCATGCCGGCATCGACCAGACGTTGCCGCGATTCGCCCAAGAGATCGAGCCGCCCATTGATCAAGGTGACATCGCCGCCGGTGATAGCGGTCGCCATGGTATAGGTCCCCGCCTCGATCCGATCCGGCATGACCTCGTAGCTGCAGCCTTTGAGCCGCGGCACACCCTGGATTCGAATTGTGTCCGTGCCCTCGCCTTCGATCACGGCACCCATCCGGCGCAGGCAGGCGGCGAGATCGACGATCTCCGGCTCCCTCGCCGCAGGTTGAATGATCGTCTCGCCCCGCGCCAGGCTTGCGGCCATCATCAGATTCTCGGTCGCACCGACCGAGGGCTGCGGCAGACGAATCTCGGCGCCGACGAGTCCGTTCGGCGCGGATGCCCGCACATAGCCCTCCTCGAGCTCGATTTGGGCACCCAGCTTCTCAAGTCCCTGGAGATGGAAATCGATCGGTCGGGTGCCGATGGCACAGCCGCCGGGCAAGGAGACGCTGGCCACGCCATGCCGCGCCACCAGCGGGCCTAAAACCAACACGGACGCACGCATCTTGCGCACGAGATCGTAACTCGCCGTCGAACTCATGACCTCCGCGCAATGCAGCACGAGATGGCTGGGCTCGCCGGCGGGATGCGTAGCCTCGACACCGAGTGTCTGCAGAAGACGCCGCATCGAGCCGATATCGGCGAGATCGGGCGTGTTGGTGAGGATCAGTTTGTCGTCGGTCAGAATGGAGGCCGCCATCAATGGCAGGGCTGCATTCTTGGCGCCGCTGATGGTAACCCTACCCTTGAGCGGAATCCCGCCTTCAATACTGATGCGGTCCATGATCTGCTCCTACAATCTCGGCAGCGTGACGCCACGCTGACCCATATATTTACCGGCCCGGTCGGCATAGGAAATTTCGGGCGGCGCGGAACCCTTCAGGAACAAGAACTGACAGATGCCCTCATTGGCGTAGAGGCGCGCCGGCAGCGGCGTCGTGTTCGAGAATTCCAGCGTGACATGCCCCTCCCATTCGGGTTCGAGCGGCGTCACGTTGACGATGATCCCGCAGCGCGCATAAGTCGATTTGCCGAGACAGATCACCAGGATATCGCGAGGGATCCGAAAATACTCGATGGTCCGCGCCAGCGCAAAGCTATTGGGCGGAATGGTACAGTGCTCGCCACTGCGTTCGACGAAGCTCTGGTCGGAAAAATTCTTCGGATCGACAATGGCGCTGTCGATGTTCGTGAAGATCCGAAACTCCGGCGCGAGCCGGGCGTCATAGCCATAGGATGAGAGGCCGAACGAGATCGACCCGTCACGTTTTTGACGATCGACGAAAGGCTCGATCATTCCTCGGTTGAGCGCTTGTTCTCGAATCCAGCTGTCGGGCATGATCGACAAATGCGGTTTCTCCTGAAAGGCAGAGCGGTGTCTTAACCAAACGTGGATGGATGCTCAACCTTCGGGCGTTTTGCTTGGGTGGCCATCCCTACTCGCGCGCTTTTCCGCAAGTCCGCGAAGCTGCTCCTTGCGCCGCTTGAGGTTCAAGCGCATGGCCTCGGCCAACCGCGCCTCCCGCGCGGCCTGTTTTTTCCCGCCGGCTTCCGTCAAACGCGGTTTGTGCCCGCCCGAACCATCTGCCATTGCGTGATTTCCTCGGTTTCATCTGCTGCTGCTCTTGCTTGATTTTCGGGCCTATGGCATCTAGCCGCGACGCGTGCGGGCCGCCATAGCTCAGTGGTAGAGCGCACCCTTGGTAAGGGTGAGGTCCTGTGTTCAATCCACAGTGGCGGCACCATCAATACCACCGCCCGACCCGACAAGACCGACGACCCATCGATCAGGGACACCATAATGGCACGTGCAGGCAGCAAAATCATCATTTCCTGCGCAATTACCGGCGCCATTCACACACCGACGATGTCGGAATACCTGCCGATCACGCCCGATCAGATCGCGGGCCAGGCGATCGAGGCCGCCAGGGCCGGAGCCTCCATCGTCCATCTCCATGCCCGGGACCCGGAGACCGGCCGGCCGACGCCCGATCCCGAAATGTTCATGCGGTTTCTGCCGCGAATCAAGGCGGACTGCGATGCCATCATCAATATCACGACCGGGGGCGGGCTCGGCATGTCGCTCGAGGAGCGCCTTGCCGCCGCGACGCGTGCCAAGCCCGAAATGGCCTCGCTCAATATGGGCTCGATGAATTTCGCGATCTATCCGCTCGCCGCACGCTACCCGGCCTTTAAACATGACTGGGAAAAGTCCTACCTCGAAGTCACTGACGATCATATATTCCGCAATACATTCAGAGATATAGAGCGGATTCTGAAGACATTAGGTGATTATGGTACGCGATTCGAGCACGAATGTTACGATATCGGCCACCTCTACAATCTGGCGCACATCGTCGACCGTGGCCTACTGAAGCCGCCTTTCTTCGTCCAATCGATTTTTGGCATTCTGGGCGGCATCGGCCCCGATATGGACAATGTACTGTTCGCCAAGCGCACGGCCGACAAGTTATTCGGCGACGATTATGTCTGGTCGATCCTCGGTGCCGGGCGCTTCCAGATGCCGTTCGCGACCCAGGCCGCGATGCTCGGCGGCAATGTCCGGGTCGGCATGGAGGACAGCCTCTATATCGGCAGGGGCCAGATGGCCGAAAGCAGCGCCCAGCAGGTGATCAAGATCCGGCGCATTCTCGAGGACCTTTCACTCGAAATCGCATCGCCGGACGAAACCCGGCAGATCCTCTCGCTCAAGGGTGCGGATCAGGTCGGATTCTAAGTTACGCTGCGGCTTGGGCTTTCTCGAAGCTTTTGACGATCCGGCCGCTTTCGTGCAGATGGCAGGCGACCAGATGGCCGGGCCCGGTCTCGCGCAAGGGTGGATCGATTTCCTTGCAATGCGGCATCACCCTGGGACAGCGGGTATGGAAATAGCAGCCGGTTGGCCGGTTGATCGGGCTCGGCACGTCACCCTTTAGAATAATACGCTGACCGCGTTTGACCGCGGGATCCGGAATCGGCACCGCCGAGAGCAAAGCCTGGGTATAGGGATGCAGCGGTGTCTCGAAGATGCCGCGCTTGTCGTTCAGCTCGACGATGCGCCCCAGATACATTACCGCAATCCGATGACTGATGTGCTCGACCACGGCAAGATCGTGGGCGATGAAGAGGTAGGAGAGATTGAACTCCTTCTGCAGATCGACCATCAGGTTCAGAACCTGTGCCTGGATCGACACATCGAGCGCCGAAACCGGCTCGTCGCCGACGATCAGGCTCGGATTGAGGGCCAGGGCGCGGGCGATGCCGATCCGCTGGCGCTGGCCGCCGGAGAACTGGTGCGGATAGCGCCTTGTGGCCTCGGGACGCAGTCCGACCCGTTCGAAGAGTGCTGCAACCCGGTCCTGCAACGCCTTGCCGCTGGCGATCCCGTGAATCGTCAAGGGCTCACCGACGATATTGCCGACCGACATCCGGGGACTGAGGGAGCTGTAGGGATCCTGGAAGATCATCTGCATCTGGCGGCGATAGGGCTGCATCGCCGCCTCATCGAGGGCGGTGACATCCGTGCCGCGCACCTTGATCCGGCCGCTGGTCGAGCGGATCAGCTTCAAGACAGCCTTACCGACAGTGGATTTGCCGCAGCCGCTCTCGCCGACCAAACCCAATGTCTCGCCCTGTCCAATCGTGAAGGAGACGCCATCGACGGCGTGGACATGGCCAACGATGGTCGAGCGGATGCCGCGTTTGATCGGAAAGTGGACCTTGAGATCCTCGACCTCGAGCAGGGGTACCCCATCACGGTTCGATGCTCCTGGCATCAGGCGACCTCCGCCGTTTGCCGTCCGGCGGGGATACGATCGCTATGCCAGCAGGCCGCCAGGTGGCCTGAGCGCTTTTCCTCAAGCGGCGGATAGGCCTCGCGGCATCGGTCCGTCGCGTAGGGACAGCGTGGCGCGAACAGGCAGCCCGGGGGCAGCTTGACGAGGTTGGGCACCATACCCTTGATTTCGGTGAGGCGAATCTCGCCGGCCTCCGCTTCAGCCACCCGGTCGAGCCGCGGGATCGAAGTCAGCAGGCCTTCAGTATAGGGATGGCATGGATGGGCGAACAGATCGTCGACCACTGCCTCCTCGACCTTGCGGCCCGCATACATGACGATGACTCGATGCGCATTCTCGGCGACGACACCCATATCGTGGGTGATGAGGATGATGGCCGTGCCGAGCTGGTCCTGAAGCCCTCGCATCAGCTCGAGAATCTGCGCCTGAATGGTGACATCGAGCGCTGTCGTCGGCTCGTCCGCCACCAGCACCTGCGGATTACAGGCAAGCGCCATCGCGATCATCACGCGCTGCCGCATCCCGCCCGAGAGCTGGTGCGGATACTCGCCGGCCCTCCGTTCGGGCTCCGGAATGTTGACGAGACGCAGCATTTCCTGGGCTCGGATCCAGGCCTCCCGTCTCGAGAGCCGCTGGTGCAATACGATGGTCTCGCTGATCTGGTCGCCGATGGTGAGCACCGGATTGAGCGAGGTCATCGGCTCCTGGAAGATCATCGAAATGTCGTTGCCACGGATCTTCTGGATCTCGCTTTCGGTAACCTTCAACAGATCGCGGCCCTTGAACCTGATGCTGCCGCTCGCGATTTCGCCCGGAGGTTCTGGAATTAGTCGGAGAATGGAGAGCGCACTCACGCTTTTGCCACAGCCGCTCTCGCCGACAATTGCCAGTGTTTCGCTGCGCCTGAGCGTGAAATCCAGCCCGTCGACCGCCCGCACCGTGCCATGGCGGGTATGAAAAAAGGTTCTAAGATCCTCGACTTCGAGCACAAGCTCGGTTTCGCGGGTGCCGGGGTATTCGCTAATTGGCCAAGCCTCTTTCATTCATGACGTAATGCCGATAACAGGGCTGCAACAGAGCCATGGCGCTCGCGTTGAAGACCGTCAACATGAAGGAGGCCCGAAGGGATGGCACTCGAATTCACCGCAAACGATGGCCCGTTCGGCGTTATCGGTCCTGATATCGACCTCACGGCTATTGATGACGCAACTTTTGAAGAGATCAAGGCCGCCGTCCAACACCACGCGCTGCTGTTGTTTCGTCGGCAATCGTTAACGGACCGCGAACTCGAAGCATTCAGCGCCCGCTTCGGCAAAGTTGAAATCCCGGCCAACCACAATGCCCTTTCCCCGGTTACCAAACATGTCGTCTATATCAGCAACATGAAGGGCGAGGACGGCACCTCGCTCGGAGGCGGCGGCAGCGCCGAGATGCACTGGCATGCCGATCAGGCATTCAGGGCCAATCCAGCGACGCTCTCGCTGCTCTACGGCGTCATCATCCCGCCCAAAGGCGGCCACACCTACTTTTGCAATACCCGGATGGGCTACGAATCGCTGCCGCAAGACATCAAGGACCGTATTTCGGTCCTCCAGGGCACGTATCTGCCCGGCGCCGGCCATACGATCGAAAAGACCGAGGTCGCGCATGATCTGGTGATGACCAAGCCCGACGATCGGAAGCAGGTGCTCTATGTCTCGAATTCCACCCGCGGCATCAAGGGTTTGGCCGACGATGAGGCCCGGCAACTCCTCGAAACCCTGCTCGAATACCAGCTCAGACCCGAGCATGTGTACGAGCATGACTGGCGGCCCGGCGATCTCCTGATCTACGACAATGGCCAGACCCTGCATCGACGCGACGGCTTCGAGGGATTGCGGTTCATGAAGGGGACGAGGGCTTTTGTCTCCGCTCAAGAATTTGCGGTACCCAACTAGCTCTTCTCAAAAATTCGGGTGTTCATGCGGCCTGCGGTTCGTTAGATATTTCGAGGATGATCGATAGCCCGATAGCTTGATCAACAAGGAGGTTCAAACATGATACAGCGAACATTAGGCGGTGCTGCCATTGCCGGCATCCTTGCTCTGGCCCTGCCAATTATAGCGAGTGCCCAGGAAACCGAACGTTTCATTCTGGGCATGAACGATTCACCATTGACCTTTCACCCATGGGATCAGAGCGGTGCGGATGTCCAGCATCACGCGCAGTTCTACAACCGGCTAGTTTATCTCGACAAAAAGCTTGAGCCGGTTCCCGATCTTGCGGAGAGCTGGAGCTTTTCGGATGACGGCAAGGTCTTGACGCTCAATCTACGTCAGGGCGTCAATTTCCAAACCGGGAAGGCGTTCACGTCGGAGGACGTAAAACGTAGCTGGTTGCAGATCACGGAGGGCGAATTTCAGGGCTCTCATGCCAACCTCAAGCCCCTGGCCGACCTTGTCAGCGAAATAAGGACACCGGCCCCCCACACGGTCGAGCTTGTTTACGAACAGCCCAATCCAGCGGTCTTCGACCTCTTGGATCTCTTTTACGTCGTCGACATGGATGCCTGGGACCTTCACAACGACATGCCGATTGGCACCGGCCCCTACAAATTGAAGGAGTATCTGCCGGGCAATCGCCTCGTGATGGAAGTCAACGAGGAATACTGGAGTGATATACCGGAGGTTGAGGAAATCGAGTATCGGGTCATTCCCGATCCGAAAGCGCTTGTTCTCAATCTGACGTCCGGCGAAGTCGATGGGATCATGTTCTTCCCCAACCGTGAGGTCGAGAACTTGAGGAATGCCGGCTTCGAAGTCTGGGCGACCAATCCTGACGGTCTGGTTTTCGATCTGCTATTCGGGGTCAACAAGGCGCCTCTGGACAATAAGCTCGTCCGTCAGGCGATCGCCTTGATG
>JBGSYN010000136.1:0-5197 GCA_041750975.1 Geminicoccaceae bacterium
CGCTTACTGATGGTTGGCGGCGAGTTTTTCCATTTCGGCCTGGCCCCAGGTGACGGCTTCTTCGACGCTGTCGCCGTCGACGAGGATTTTCTGGGCGACGGTCGAGACGATCTTGGCGTTCGAGACATCGCCTGTCAGGCCGGTGGGCGGGCCCTTGTAGCCGGCGACGATGCCGTTGGCCGCCATGTCACCGAAATATTCGTATTGCGGCACGTCGGCGAAGGTCGGCATGTCCATCATGCTCGGATAGATCGGGACCCAGCGGCCGCCGACCTTGGCAACCACTTCCTGATAGCGGTCGGGCTCGTAGAAATAGTCGAGCCAGGCCTTGCCGAGTTCGGAATCGCCATCCTTCGGTACGGCCCAGACCCAAGCGCCGACGGAACCGGCGCTACGGCCGTTCGGCGCGGGCCCGGCGGGGATCGGAATGAGTTGGGTATTGCCCAGCAATTCCTGATCGTTTTCCTGCATCCAGGCGAAAATGCTGGGCGGGTTCATAACGAACAGCGCCCGTCCGGATTGGTAGGCAGTATTGTTGCCGGCATCGTCCCAGGTCAAGGCACTCCTGGGCAGAGTTTCGTCCTCGAAGAAGAGGTCGGCGATGAACTGGTAGGCGGCCCGGGTTTCGGGCGAATCGAAGGTGATGGTGTTGCCGTCCTCGCCATAGAGGGCGCCGCCGAACGACCAGATGATCTGGCGGATATTGCCTTCGGCGTCATTGGCGGGACTAACGGCGATGCCGGCCGCCTGAATCAGGGGATTCTGTTCCTTGACGGCCTTGGCGGCGGCGCGGAATTCCTCCCAGGTCGTGGGCAATTCGTGGCCAGCCGCCTCGAGCAGGTCGGTCCGGGCATACATCGGGCTGACGTCGACCTCGATCGGCGAAGCATAGATCTCGCCGTTCTGCACGCCCTGAATAACGACATTTTCGTAGATGCCGCCCTCGACGCCACGCATCTTTTCGACGACATCCGGAACGGGTACGAGAAGATCCTGATTGATATAGTACTGGATCTGCTGGCCGACGGTCATGAAGGCATCAGGCGGGGCACCGCCCTCGAAGGCGGCGGCGAGGTTCTCGTTCAGCACATTGGCGGGAACGACGACATATTCGGCATCGACGCCGTTCTCCTCCCCGAAAGCTTCAACCTGCTCGCCGATGTATTCGTCGGCGGCGGGATTGAAGGTCTGAATGCCCCAGACGGTAAAGTCCTGAGCGAATGCGGGACTGCCCATGAGCGCCACTACGGCGGCGCCGGCAAGCCATTTCGTCTTCTGCATGATGTGCCTCCTTGGCATTCTTTGCGGATCGGTTCGGGGGCGTAGTGCCGGGGTCATTGCTTGACGCCGCCGGCAGCCAGGCCCTCTACAAGGTAGCGCTGCGCCACCAGGTAGATCAGGAGAATGGGGATGATGGCGATGATCGAGGCCGCCATCAATTGGCCCCAGACAAAGACATCACCCATGATCAGACTGGTCAGGCCGGCCGTGAAGGTCTTGGCCGAGTTGCTGTAGACATAGACCAGGGCATAGAGGAATTCATTCCAGGCATGGGTGAAGGCGAAAAGGGCCACCACCGAGAGGCCCGGCAGAGCGATCGGAATGACCACATAGCGCAAGGTTTGCAGCCTTGAGGCGCCGTCGATGCGGGCGGATTCGTCGAGTTCGACCGGAATGGTGCGGAAATAGCCGATCAGCATCCAGGCACAGAACGGCACGGTGAAACTGAGATAGGCCAGCACCAGGCCGAGCTTGGTATCGACCAGCCCGAGGCGCTGCAGCACCACGAACAGCGGAATGAACAGGAGCGAGGGCGGCAGCAGGTAGGAGACGACGATCGAGCGCGCGACCCAGGCGCGGCCGTGGAATTTGAGGCGGGCGATAGGATAGGCGGCAAGGGCGGCGATCACCGTCGAGAGCAGCGTTACCGAGACCGCGACGATGGCGCTGTTTCGGATGTAGAGCGGGAAATTGCTCTCGAAGAGGATCGCGTCGAAGTTCTCGAAGGTCGGTGCGGTGGGCCAGAAGGTCGGCGGATAGGCGTAGATCTCCTGGCTGTTCTTGAGTGCCGTGACCAGCACCCAGTAGATCGGAAAGAGCGACCAGAAGAGGAAGAAAAGAACACCCAGACCGATCAGGAACCGCTTCAAGGCGCGGCTTTGTATACTCTCAACCACAGCACCGTCCTTCAGTCGCGAAGTACTCAGGCACTGTGCTGCTCCTTGAGCATGCGGCGCGTCAGGAAGTAGATGATGACCAGGAAGACCGGGATGACCGAGACCATGACCGCAGCTCCGAGACCAAGCTCGCTGCGCCGGATGCCGTATTCGTAGGCGAGCGTCGGCAGGATCTGGGTCCGGTTGGCCGGTCCGCCCCCGGTCAGGATGAACACCATGTGGAAGGAATTGAAGGTCCAGATGGCGGACAACATCAGCGTGATGGCGATGACGTCCTTGAGCCCGGGCAGCGTCACCTTCCAGAAACGCTTCCAGGTATTAGCACCGTCGATGGCGGCGGCCTCGTAGAGCTCGCTCGGAATGGCGGCAAGTCCGGCAAGGAACATCATGATGTAGAAAGGCAAGCCGTGCCAGACCATGGCGATGGTGATCGAGAACAGTGCAATGTCGGGATCGGAGAGCCAATAGACGATGTCCGAGGAGAGCCCGGAAAGCACCAAAGCCAGATTGAAAATGCCGTTGAGTTCGTCATAGAGCCATTTCCAGCTCAGTGCCGCGATCAGGCCGGGGACGGCCCAGGGCAGGAAGATCAGGGCGCGGATGACGCCGCGCATCGGAAAGCGCTGCGCCAGCACGACGGCACCGATCAGGCCGAGGACGAATTTGGTGCCGACGGCGCAAACCGTGAGGACGAGAGAGTTCTTGAGCGCGATCCCGTAGATCTCGTCACCCAGCAGTTCCTGGAAATTTGCGGTGCCCGTGAACGTGCCGGGGCGCGCGACGCCGCGATCGGTGAGGCTGGTGGCGATGCCGTCGAAGAAGGGATAAGCGACGAAGCAGGCGAGTACGACGATGGCGGGCGCGAGAAAGAGGTAGGCGTCGCGCGTATCGAGCCAGGCCATGAGCGAGCTTCGCTTGGGCTCGCGCCGTTGAATCGCCTGTTGCTCGATGCCGCTTACGGCCATTTCCTGAAGCCCCCGAGGCTTTCTTTGCGGCGCTAACCAGTGTTGACCCGACGGTAGCTTTCGACCCCTTCCCTGAGCCCGATCATATAGCCGATCGCAAAGAGCCGACCCCGCGCCTCGTAGCCAGGATGAGTATTGGGATCGCCTTCCATGGCGGGCGCATGGTCGGGCCGCATGACACCCTTATAGCCGACATCGCGGTAGGCCAGCATCGCCTGGAACATATCGGTCTTGCCGACATCGTGGAAGGTTTCGGTGAACTTGTCGCCGTTGCCCTCGACATCGCGGAAATGGACGAAGTGCATGACGCTCTTATTGCCGAAATGCTTGATCGTCGCCGGAACATCGACGCCCATCGCCGCGAAATTGCCCTGGCAGAAGCAGATGCCGTTGGCTTCGCTTTCGATCATGCCCAAAGCGCGGTCGAAGTTCTCGACGTTGCAGAATAGGCGGGGCACACCCATCACCGGCGAGCGGGGCGGATCGTCCGGATGCAGTGCCAGCTTCACACCGGCCTTTTCGGCGACCGGCACGGCCCGCTCGAGAAACCAGCTCAGATTGTCCCAGAGCTTGTCCTCGGTGATCCGGAGCTGGCGGGATTCGGGGGCATTCTCGGTAAGCGCCAGATCGAAGCTCGAGGTCAACGCACCGCCTCGGGTGCGGGTCGTGACGGAGGTGCGGAACCAGCCGAAAAACGCCATCCAGTTGTAGCACAGCACCGGGATTTCGAGAGCGCCCAAATTCTCGATGGCTTTGAGGACGCGCTCGAGTTCGGCCTCGCGTTCGGGTGTGCCCTGCTTGATCGCCTCCATCGGCAGCCAGCCTTCGATCACCGAAAGATTGAGGCCGAAATCCTCATAGGACTTTTTGAGGCGGGCGCAGAACGCATAGTCCCAAAGCGCCTTCTCACCGTCCGGATGGGAAATGGCGACGGCATCCTCGAGGCCCATCTGTCGCGCCAGATGCCATTTCTCGTTGACGACGGATTCCAGCGCAATTGCGAATTTCATGTTCAGCCCCCGACCCGGGCCCATTCGTGCCCGCGTTTCTTTCGCACCATCCCCGGCATCACGCGATTGCGTGGCCGAGAGTTCAAATACGAAACTTGATGATCCAACTATTGAACATTACGGTTGCGGCTGCGTCACTGTCAAGCAGGAGCCGTGCGGGTCAAGGTGAGCCTTAACACCAATCATCGCGTGCCGGCGATCGACCGGATGATGGATCTTCTGGGGGTACTCGGCACTCATGGCGACGGGATCAGCATGACCGAGCTCGCGGCGCATTCGGGGCTGCCGCGCTCGACCGTCTATCGCCTCCTCAATTCGCTCGAGGCCCATGGGCTCGTGGCGCGCGCGCATGGCTATGGCCGCTTCGTGCTGGGTACGGGCTTTCTCGGCCTTGCCGACAAGGTGCGCGAGCGATTGGGGCCGAAGCGGCTGGTCGTTCTTGCCCGGCCGCATCTCGACCGCCTCAGCGCCAGGACCGGCGAGGTCAGCAAGCTCTCGGTACTCGATGCCGACCGCGCCCTGTGCATTGCCGCCGCCAACGGCAATACCCATTATTCCCTGCTGCCGCAGATCGGTCAGCATTATCCGATTCATGCGGGGGCTGCGAGCAAGGTCCTGCTGGCGGGGCTCGATGCCGACGAACGCGATCGCATCCTCGCCGTGCCGCTGCCGATTTACACGGCGCAGACGATGGGCCGGCGACCCGAGCTCGAGGCCGAACTCGATCGGGTCCGGCTCGAAGGCTGGGCGGAGGATCGAGGCGAATACCAGCTCAGTGTCCGGGCCCTGGCGGCACCTCTGAAAGATCAAGCAGGAGCGACTATTGCCGCACTCAGCATCGCCTTCCTGGCGGACCACCCCGAAGCGCGCCGCCTCGAACTGCGCGAGGCGGTGATTGCCGCGGCGGCAAACCTGAGCGCCGGACTGTCGAATTGATGCTTCGACACCTCTGGCTCGGCGCCGCACTGGCCTTGGTCGGGTTCGGCTCGGCAAGTGTTGCACAGATCAATCAGACAGAGCCCGGGCCGCTGATCGCACCCTCGGG
>JBGSYN010000137.1:0-21059 GCA_041750975.1 Geminicoccaceae bacterium
CGGATCAATTTCGACCTCTATGCCAGCCTGATCAGCGGCGATCTCGCTGTCGGCAAGGCCCCGGGAGCGAACCCCAATCCCCGTCTGCAGCCGGCGGGCACTCTCCAAAGCCGGCCGCTCAGCCTCTATCTCGCCAGCACCGTGGGCACCCGGCCAGTCTATAATGTCGGCGCCAAGCTCTCGGCGACGCTGCGACCGACCGACGAGGCCTATGTGACCTGTTATTATCAGGATGCGCGCGGCGACATCATGCGGATCTTCCCCAACCGGTTCCAGCCCGATGCCAGAATCGCGGGCGGCACCGAAACCCAGATCCCCGGCCCGAACGCACCCTTCGACATCGTCTTCGATACCGCCGGCGTCCTCGAAGAGCTGATGTGTCTCGCCAGCGATCAGGCGCTGACCACGGAGCTGCCCGAGAACCTGCGGGGCGAGGACCTCGCACCCCTCCGCATCGCCACACTGGAACAGGTCAAGGATGCCTACAGGCGTCTCGAGCTATCCCAGCTGGTCGATGTCCGCCTGCCCATCGAAGTGGTCCAATGAACCTCAGATCGCGGGCGCAATGGATGCGTCCGCCGCCAATGCAAGGGAGCATGACAATGACCACCCTACGCAGATACCCAGTCGGATCGAAGGCCCTTCGCCATTTTCTCTTGGGCATGGTCCTGGCGGTTTCGATGAGCCCTGCGGCCCGGGCCGAAATCGCCGCCCGGCCGCCCGGCGGCATCAGCCCGATACCCGAAGGCAAACAGCTGCGCACCGAGTGCTGGCAGGAGGGCATCAAGATCTTCGAGGCCGAGGGCTATACCGGCCTCGATCTCGACACCTTGGCGCAAAGTAAATCCCTTCGTCTCAGCAAACCGGGTCAGCAGCGCAACGCTTTGGTTGTCGTCCCCCTCGATCACGCAGTATGTTTCGTCGAAAGTGAAGATTAGCGCTGTGGGTGATGGCAGTCACTGCGATTGGAAATTCCGTCGCCCATAAGTAAACTCACCAAAAATTGTGGCAGAGCCGCCAGTAGAGGCAGCGATGCCCGCGCAACCTCGGGAGTAGATCAATGTACGGCAACAGTTCAGTTCGGTTCCGCTCATGGCTAATGGCAGGCTGCATGATCGCAGCGGCTCAAACTCTGCCGGCGCAGGCGCAGGACGTCATTCTCTTCAAGGACGAAGCACCGACGGCCGATGAACTCGCCGAGATCTTCTTCCCGGACAGAACGGAAACGGCAACACCCAATATCGGCCGGACCCGGGGAATTATCATCCATCGCGATCCTGAGCCGCAATCGCCGGTCGGCGCCACGGCGTTCGGCGAAGCCTCCGGCGGAAGCACTTCCGGCTCGACGCAGCCGGCGACTTCCTACGCCGAAACCAACACGATCGTCGGCTTCACGATCAATTTCGCATTCGATTCAGCCAACATCCTGCCTGACGCCCACCCCTATCTCGACAGCATGGGCGATCTGCTCACGCGCCAGGAATTTGCCGACGCCGGCATGCGCATTGTCGGCCACACGGACGCGCTGGGCGCCGACGGCTATAATCAAAGCCTGTCGGAACAGCGAGCCGCCTCGGTCCGCGACTATCTGGTGCGCAACTACAACGTCGATCCCAACCGTCTGGTCACGGAAGGTCAGGGCGAGAGCAACTTGCTGAGCGGCTACGACCCGAGCGCCGGCGAGAACCGGCGGGTGGAATTTCAGGCCGACGGCTAGCTCGCCGCGATCGTCCGGCTCTCACCAAGTGGGCGACACTTCCCCGCCTTCGGGAAGGGTCGCCCCTGCATCATGATCGCGGTGGTCAAGTCCGTGTTTTCGTGTTTTTTACGACCCGAGTGGTGAAATCGGAAATCTCGGGGATGGCGTCGGATGGCAACACCTAAGAAGACAGCTCTGGTGACCGGCGCGGGCTCGGGAGTCGGCAAGGCTTCGGCATTGAGTCTCGCGGCAACAGGCTATGCCGTGGCTCTCGCCGGGCGTCGTCAGGCTCCGCTCGACGAAGTCGCGGCCGAGATCGAAGCCGCCGGTTCGACGGCATTGCCGATCGCCTGCGATGTCTCCGATCCCGCCGCCGTCTCGGCCATGTTCCGGAAAATCAGGGAAGCATTCGGCAGGCTGGATCTGCTGTTCAACAATGCGGGTTCCGGCACGCCCGCGATCCCGATGGAGGATTTGACCTTCGAGCAATGGCAGACCGTGGTCGGGGTCAATCTCACCGGGCCGTTTCTCTGTACCCAGCAGGCGATGCGCCTGATGAAGGAGCAGACGCCGCGTGGCGGAAGGATCATCAATAACGGCTCGATTTCCGCCCATGTGCCGAGACCGTTCTCGGCTCCCTACACCTCCACCAAGCACGCCATCACCGGCCTTACCCGAGCGACGTCGCTCGACGGGCGGCCCTTCGATATCGCCTGCGGACAGATCGATATCGGCAATGCCGCCACACCGATGACCATGCGCATGAATGACGGCGTGCTGCAGGCCGACGGTTCCACCAAGCCCGAGCCCCGCATGGATGTCCGTCATGTCGCCGATATGGTGGTGCACATGGCGAGCCTGCCGCTCGACGCCAATGTTCCCTTCGTCACGGTGATGGCGAACCAGATGCCCTTTATCGGCCGGGGCTAGACGCAGCCCTGCAGGCGGCCATTACGCACCCCCATCGACGCGCAACACCTGGCCCGTCACAAAGCTTCCCAGTGGGCCAGCGAACATATCGACCAAGCGTGCCACCTCGTCGATGTGGCCGATCCGGTCCAGCGTACCGCTTTCAACCAAGCGTGCTTCGTCGACGACCCTGGTGCCGAGATAACGACCGGTACGCGTGTCGCCGGGGGCGATGCTGTTGACGGTAATATCAAACGGACGGAGCTGATCGGCGAGACTCCGGGTGTAATGCACCACGGCGGCCTTGGAAGTCCCGTAGATGGCGCCCTGCGCGCGCCCCCTGAAGGCGGCGATCGAGCTCAGTGTCACGATCCGGCCCGAGCGCCGCTGCATCATCGAGCGTGCTGCGAGCTGGCAGACGAATATCGTGGAAACGAGATTGCGGTCCAGCACCGCGCGGATGTCTTCTTCCTTGATCATGACGGCGTCATTGGGATCGGGCTTGCCGCCGCGGGCCGCGATGTCGCCGCCCGCATTATGGACCAGGATGTCGATCGGTCCCAAGCCCTGCTCCAATTCGTTGAACACCCGCTCGACCTCGGCCATGTCGGTCAAGTCCGCCAATAAGCGTCGGGTGCTCACGCCGCTGGTCTGGGCTATGGCCTCGGCCGTCGCTGTTAGCGTCGTTCCCTCGCCATATTCAGCCGGCCCCTCCTCACGCATGCCGTGAACCCCAACGGCGCAGCCCATGGCGGCAAGGCGTTCGGCGAAGGCCCGGCCCAAACCCCGCCCGGCGCCGGTGACCAATGCCACTTTGCCTGCCAATATACGTCCATCCGAGTTGTGCTGCTCGCCCATCTTCTATCCCTTCTCAAAAAAGGTCACGGTCATCGTCGCCAAGATCATGATGGCATGCGGCCGCTATATTCGGAAGCGCTGGCGTGATTTTCTTCATTGAGGTAAATAGCTGTGTGATTTCCCACTTGCAGCGGCCGCGTGCCATCCTAGAACCGGCCTCGAGAATGTTTCGGGATGACATCTTTTCATGGCGCTTGATATCACCAGCCTGCTTGAGCCGATCTCGTCGACTGCGCCGAGCGGGATCGAGCTGCGCTATGAACCTGATTTTCAAGCCCTTCAGGACGAAATCGAGCCCAAGACCGACTACGAAGTGGTCAACGGCAAGGAGGTCCCGAAAGTCCGGCCGCGCGACTGGTCCGGCTTGCATCAGACCGCGCTGACGCTGAGTGCCAAGGGCCGGGATCTACGTCTGCTCATCATTCTGCTTCGAACCGGCCTCGCCACAGGCGGCGCCGCCGCAGCGCATCAGGGGCTCCAACTGATCCGCGAGAGCCTCGATCGCTATTGGGAGGATCTGCATCCGGCGTTGGACCGGGAAGAGACCGACCCGATGGAGCAGGCCTTCGCTCGGATCAACGCGCTGCGCCAGCTGGCCGGCAGCGACAGCGTGCTGATGGATCTCCGGGAGGCGACGATCGTCGACTCGCGGGGCCTGGGCGGGCTTTCCTTGCGCGATATCGAGATCGCTTCGGGCCGCACCGCGCCGTCGCCAGGGCACAAGGCGCCGGATGCCTCGCTTGTCGGCGCCGTCTTCAAGATGTGCGAACCGGAGAACGTTCAGGCGACACGGCAGGCGCTCAGCGCCGCTCTCGAAGAGGTCGCCGGCATCGAGCGGGTCGTCGGCGAGAAGCTAGGCGATCCCACCGCCGTCCCCGATCTGGAGCCGCTCGCGGCGACCCTGCGCTCGATGATCCAGGAGATCGATACTCATAGCGGCGCCAAGGCTCCGAGCCGGCCCGAGCCAACCGCTGTCGAGGCGGGTACGCCGATGAGCAACGGCCACGATACCGGCGCCAACCTGGCACCCCAACGGGCCGGCGGCAGGCTCGACAGCCGCGATGACGTCGTCGCGGCGCTGGATCAAATTCTTGACTATTATCGCCGACGCGAGCCCTCAAGCCCTATTCCCATGGTGGTTGAACGGGTAAAGCGTTTGGTGCCGTTGAGCTTTATGGATCTCATGGAGGATCTGGCGCCATCGAGTGTCAAGGAACTCAAGGGTGTCGCCGGACTCGACAAAAAGGGCTAATCGACGGATCGATGTTCGGATCGTTATCTTGTCTTGAATAACGCAGGCAGCCGGCTGCCTGGAATTGCGACAGTAGGTAGGAGGACCTTTTGATGGCCGAAAGCAGCCAGAAGTTTATCGCTCGCAATCGCGCTCCACGAGTGCAGATCGAGTACGACGTCGAGATCTACGGTGCCGAGAAGAAGGTCCAGCTGCCGTTCGTGATGGGCGTAATGGCGGATCTCTCCGGCAAGCCCTCCGACCCGCTGCCGCCGGTCGGCGACCGCAAACTGCTCGAAATCGACGTCGACAATTTCGACGAGCGGATGAAGGCGATGAAGCCCCGGGCGGCTTTCAGGGTGCCCAACACGCTCACCGGCGAGGGCGAGCTTCCGGTCGATATCACCTTCGAATCGATTGACGATTTCTCGCCCGATGCGGTGGCGCGGAAAGTCGAGCCCTTGCGCAAGCTGCTCGAGGCCCGCACCCAGCTCTCCAATCTTCTGACCTACATGGACGGCAAATCCCGGGCCGAAGAACTCGTCAGCGAGATGCTGCAGAACCCGGATTTGATGAAGACCCTGGCCGCCGCACCCAAAGACGGTGAGGCCGGGTCAAGCGATAACAGCAACGACGAAAACGCCGGCTGAGCAAAGGGAGATTAACGATGGCTGAGCTAGAAACTGCGACCGGCGCCCAAGCGGAAGCGACAACGCACGCACCGGATGACTTTCAGAGCCTGCTTAAGCGGGAGTTCCGGCCGCGCGACGAGGAGCAGGAAGGCCGCATCGATACGGCGGTCAAGACCTTGGCGGCGCAGGCGCTCGGCGATGCCTCGCTGATTTCGACGGATGTGGTCCGCTCGATCGAGAATTTGATCTCGGCGATCGACAAAAAGCTGACCGAGCAGGTCAATCAGATCCTGCACAATAGCGAGTTTCAGGCGCTCGAAGGCGCCTGGCGCGGCCTTTCCTATCTGGTGAACAACACCGAAACCGACGAGATGCTCAAGATCAAGGTCATGAACATCTCGAAGAACGAACTCGCGAAGAGCCTCGAGCGCTTCGAAGGTACTGCCTGGGATCAGAGCCCGATCTTCAAGCGCGTTTACACCGACGAATACTCGATGTTCGGCGGTGAGCCCTATGGCTGCATGGTTGCCGATTACTATTTCGACAACCATCCGAAGGACGTGGCGCTGCTCAATAATATCGCCAAGATCAGCGCTGCCTCGCACACGCCGTTCATCAGTTCCGCCGGCCCTTCCCTGTTCAACATGGAGAGCTGGCAAGAACTCATGAACCCGCGGGATCTCACCAAGATTGTCTCGACCCCCGATTACGCGCCTTGGAATTCGCTGCGGCAAAGCGAGGACAGCCGGTATATTGGCCTCGCCATGCCCCGCACTTTGGCGCGCCTGCCCTATGGGGCGAAGACCGATCCGGTCGAAACCTTCGACTTCGAGGAAGCCACGGACGGCACCGATCACCAGAAATATAGCTGGATGAACGCGGCCTACCCGATGGCGGTCAACATCAACCGTTCGTTCAAGATGTACGGCTGGTGCTCACGGATTCGCGGCGTGGAATCGGGTGGTGCCGTCACTGGCCTGCCGGTGCACACATTCCCGACCGAGGATGGCGGCGTGGCGATGAAATGCCCGACCGAAATCGCCATCGATGATCGCCGCGAGGCCGAACTCGCCAAGCTTGGCCTGATGCCGCTCCTGCACAAGAAGAACACCGATATCGCCGCCTTCATCGGCGCCCAGTCGATGCAGAAGCCGCAGGAATATGATGATCCCGATGCGACCGCGAACGCCAATCTTTCGGCGCGTCTGCCCTATCTCTTCGCGACCTGCCGGTTCGCCCATTACTTGAAATCGATTGCGCGGGACAAGATCGGCTCGTTCAAGGAACGCGACGACATGCAGAAATGGCTGCAGGGCTGGATCCGCAACTATGTCGACGGCAATCCGGATCACTCCTCGGAGGACACCAAGGCACGCAAACCCTTGCGCGCCGCGGAAGTGGTCGTCCAGGAGGTCGAGGGCAATCCGGGCTATTATGCGGCCCGCTTTTATCTGCGGCCGCATTACCAGCTCGAGGGTCTCACGGCATCGTTGCGGTTGGTCTCGAAGCTTCCTTCCATGAAGCAATAAGAGGCAGCCGGAAGCGGCGGCGCTTGCAACATGTGTCCCAGGTCACTGCAAAAGAACGCAGAATGGGCATGATCGCCTGGTCCTGCCAATCAAGGGAGTTATTCCATGGCTGTTGAGTGTTTTCTGAAAATTGAAGGCCCTGATCTCGCCGGTGAATCGCAAGCCGACGAGCATGAGGATGAGATCGATGTTCTTGCCTGGTCCTGGGGCATGAGCCAGTCGGGCACCATGCACATCGCCACCGGCGGCGGCGCCGGCAAGGCCAATGTCCAGGATATTTCGATTACCAAGTGGCTCGATGCCTCATCGCCCAATCTGGCCCTTTACTGCCTTTCGGGCGTGCAGTTCGAGACGGCGACGCTCACCTGCCGCAAGGTCGGCGGCGACGGCGAGAAGATTCCTTACCTCAAAATCGTCATGGAAAAGGTCATCCTGACCTCCGTTTCGACCGGCGGCTCGGGTGGCGAGGACCGCTTCACCGAGAATTGCTCGCTCAACTTCGCCGACGTCACGATCGTCTATACCGGCCAGAATGACGACGGCACGGCAGGCGACGAGATCGAGACCGGCTGGTCGATCCGTCAGAACAAGAAACTTTAGGAACCGCGCAAGAGCCGCCGTCCGGATGGGCGGCGGCGATGCGTTTGCGATGATCGCACAATTCAACGCTGGGGCGGCAGGTGGCTGAAGATCCGAGAGCAGCACTGGCCGCGGGCGATCTCGACGGTGCTTTGAGGATCGCGCAGGCCGCGGCACGCTCAGCACCGGCGGATTCGAAGCACCGCACCCTGCTGTTTCAGCTCTATGCCATACTCGGCGACTGGAACCGCTCCCTGCGTCAGCTTGAAGTTGTTTCCGACCTCGAGCCTCAGGCCGAACTGATGGCCAAAACCTATCGCGAGCTTCTGTCCTGCGAGGCGGTGCGCCAGGACGTTTTCGCCGGCAAGCGTGCGCCCCTGGGCTTCGGCCAGCCCGAGCAATGGTTCGGCATGGTCGTCGAAGCCCTGCGTCTGGATGGCTCAGGCGAGCCTGCGGCGGCCAAGGAAATGCGCGGAGCAGCCTTCGAAGCAGCGCCGGCGACCGCCGGAAAAATCAACGGCGAGGATTTCGCCTGGCTCGCCGATGGCGATCAGCGCCTCGGTCCGATTCTGGAGGCGGTCCTCAACGGCCGTTATTTCTGGATCCCGGTGGAGCGGTTGAAGGCGATCGAGGTCACACCGCCCGAGGATCTCCGGGATCTGGTCTGGCTGCCCGCCAATCTCACCTTCGTCAACGAGGGCAAGACCGTGGGCTTCATCCCGACCCGCTACGCCGGTAGCGAAGCCTCGACGGACCCGCTCATTCGCCTCGCCCGCAAGACCGAATGGCAGGAACTTGCCGCCGACAGCTTCAGGGGTCTGGGCCAGAGAATGCTGGCGACCGATCGGAACGACTACCCGTTGCTCGAGGTTCGAGAGATCACGTTCGATACAGCGGCGGCAGATGGCTGAGGCCACGCATTTCGAACATCTCCAGCCGTCGCTCCTGGATCGCCTGACGGACAATCTTTACGGCATCGAACTCGAACGGCAACGCCTGCAGCGCCGCGTTGCGAAGCTCTTGAATGTCGAAGACATCAAGAAGCTCGACGCGATCACCGCCGAGGAGCAGCGTTCGATCCAACCCTTCGATCGCAGCAGTCTCGAGGTTTTCTCAGGCCTCAACGAAGCCGAACGCGACGTCCTCGTCTCCCTGGTCGAGATCGAGAAACAGCGCTATCATGAAATGCGTCAGAACTATGTGATCTCGATGAACCGGTTGAAGGAGTGCGTCCTGCGCGATCTCTCGGCCCTGTTCAATGCCGACGATCTCGATTCAGTAACGAGACTCGACGATTTCCCGCAAGTCAGGGCCAGTGTCGTCAATTTCGGTATGCCGCCCCTGGCCGGAAATACGGTGAGCGGTGTCGATGCCGAAGCTTTGGCCAAGCGGATCAGAGACTCGGTGCGCAATTTCGAGCCTCGCATCAAGCGCGAGAGCGTCAAGGTTCGAATTCTGATCGATCAGGAAAGGATGAGCCACAACACCCTGGCCCTGGAGATCGAGGGCGAGCTTTGGGGCGATCCGCTACCGCTAAAACTCCTGTTGCGCACCCTCATCGACCTCGAGAGCGGCACCGCCTTGGTCGAAGAAGCGGCGGCTTGAGCGATGGACCAACGGTTCCTTCGCTACTACGAGGATGAGCTCCAGTTCCTCAGGGATCTCGGCGGCGAGTTTGCCGAGGCCCATCCCAACGTCGCCGGACGCCTAGGCCTCGATGCTTTCGCCTGCGCCGATCCTTATGTCGAGCGGCTGTTGGAGGGCGTCGCCTTCCTCTCAGCGCGCGTTCAGCTCAAAATGGATGCGGAATTCCCGCGTTTCACGGAGCATCTGCTCGAACTGCTTTATCCGGACTACCTGGCGCCGACACCAGCGATGGGGATCGTCGCCATGACGCCGGATCTCAGCGCCGGCAATGTTCATGAAGGACCCGTCGTGCCACGCGGCACACGCCTCTTGAGCAAGCTCGGACCGCGCATGCAGACCCGCTGTATCCTGACGACGGCCCATGATGTCGAGCTTTGGCCGATCCGCCTTGCCGAAGCCCGGTATCTGAGCAGCAACAATCTAACCGCGGCCGGTCTGGCGCGCGGCGGACGGGCTCAGGCAGGATTGCTGCTGCGCCTTGAAACCCTGAACGAAATGAGCTTCTCGGAGCTCGGCCTCGATCGGCTCACGCTCTATTTCGCGGGCGAGCGCAACGGCAACCGGCTCTACGAGAATCTCTTTGCCAGACGCTGCGGCATCGTCGGCAAACGCAGCGAGGATCAAGAGGCGTCGGGCCCGCGCGATCGCCTGACCCTCAGGCCGCGCGGCTTTAGCCAGGACGAAGCGCTGCTGCCCTGCCCGCATACGGGCTATGACGGCTATCGGATGCTGCGGGAATATTTCGCGTTCCCGGAGCGGTTCCGCTTCGCTGAAATTGGCGGCATTCGGGCAGCGCTTCCGGCGAAAACCGGACGTCGGCTCGATATCATTATCCTCTTCGACCGCCATGATGCGGAACTCGAGGATGCACTGACGGCGGATGACATCATTCTGTTCGCCACGCCGGCGATCAATCTCTTCGTGCGCAATTGCGAGCCCATCGCTCTGGATGCCAAGGTCCGCGAGCATCATGTCGTGGTCGATCGGGTCCGCCCTATGGATTACGAGGTCCATTCGCTGGTTGAGGTCACCGGCGACGGCGGCTCGAACGCGCGCGGACGCCGTTTCCTGCCGCTCTATTCACTGGAATCGGACAGTCATGCCGATGGCGGCCATTATGCGATCGAGCGGCGGCCGCGACCGATCTCGTCACGGCATGACAAGCGTGATTTCCGCCTCTCGAACTATCAGGGCAGCGAAATCTTCCTGCGTCTGATGGGAACGGATTTGAGTGCCGGCGAGGGCGAGCTGAAACGTTTGCATCTTCGGGCCCATTGCACCAATCGCGATCTGGCGCAGCCGGGAATGCTGCCCCTGCCGCTGGATGAAAGCCATTTCAGCACCGAGAGTGGCGCTCCCATTGCGAGTGTCCGCTGCATCGGCGAAATGACTCGCCCGCGGCCGTCGCTCGCCCAGGGCGAGCCGGTGGCCGCCCGCGCGGGGCAGCGGTTCGGACGGACGCCCTGGCACCTCATCTCGCATCTCAGCCTCAATTATCTGTCGATCGTCGACGGCCCGGGGGATGACGGGGCGGCGGCGCTGCGCGAACTCTTGGGCCTCTATGCCTCCTTCGGCGAGGCCAGTACCGCCAAGCAGGTCGAGGGCGTGCGCCATGTGCGCAGCCGGCCGATCACGGATCGGATGCCGGTCTCGGGTCCGATCAGTTTCGGCCGCGGCCTCGAGGTCGGGCTCGAATTCGACGAGACATTTTTCGACGGGGGCAGCGCCTTCATGCTGGGCGCCGTGCTCGAGCAGTTTTTCCGACGACACGTTTCAATCAACAGCTTCGTCAAGACACGTCTCTCGACGGACCGGGGTGAAATCATGCGATGGCCGGCTCGGATCGGACACCGACACCTGATGTGATCGCGCAGCTCGAAGCCGAGGCGCCGGAGTATGATTTTTTCCAGGCGCTAAGGTTGATCGAGCTGGCGCAGCCCGACCGCCCGCGTCTCGGCAAGGCTCGCCGGGGGCGTGATGAAGCCTTGCGCCTGAGCCAAAAGCCGCAGCTCAATTTCCCGACCTCGAGCCTGTCCCGTTTCGAGGCCGCGCATGGCGGCAAACCGGCCCGGCTCGAAGTGCTGCTGATCGGCCTCTTCGGGCCCAATGGTCCGTTGCCGCTGCATTTGACGACGCACGCCATCGAACGGCGGGACCGCCATGCCGATCGAAGCTTTCTCGATTTCTGCAGCTTCCTGCAGCATCGGTTGCTCGCCCTTTATTATCGGGCCTGGGCCGATGCCCGCCCGCAAAACGACGGCGACCGGTTTCGGGATTTCGTGGCGGCGTTGTGCGGCCATGGCTTGACCGCGCAGCGGCGCCGTACCGAAGTCAGCGATAATTTCAAGCTGCGCCATGCCGGCATCCTGGCGCAGCAAACGCGCCATCCCGACACGCTCGTTGTAATGCTGCGCAACCTTCTGGGTCTGCCGCTGCGCATCCAGGAGTTCATCGGCGGCTGGCTCGACGTGCCGCCGCACGTCCAGACCCGCCTCGGCTATGCCGCGGAGACCGGGGGCCTCGGCTCGTCCGCCGTGATCGGCCGTGTGACCTGGCAATGCCAACATCGCTTTCGCCTGCACATCGGCCCGCTCGACTATGCGGACTACAAGCAGCTGCTGCCGGGAGGCCGCCTGTTCCGGCTGATCGGCGAGGTCGTGCGGTCCGTCCTCGGCGACGAGTTCGAGTGGGACCTGCGGCTTATCCTGAAACGCCAGGACGTGCCGACGGCACGGCTCGATGGCGGTTTCCAGGCCGGATGGACCGCCTGGCTCGCGGCACCGAGGCGAGCGGAGGACGCACGAGATCTGACACTTCCGGGTGAGCTGAAGCAAGCGAACCCGGAGCGCGTTGATGAGGGGAGAATGTCATCATGACCGGGATTAGCCGTGAGAGCCTGTTCGGCAAGCTCAACCCGACGGTCTACAAGGCCATCGAAAGCGCCTACACCTACACTAAACTGCGCGGCAACCCGTTCGTCGAGCTGGTCCATGTCCTGCATCAGCTGCTGCAGACCGAAGGTTCCGACCTGCAGCATCTGGTGCGTCATGAGGATCTCGAGCCCTCGGCACTGGCCCGCGATATCACCGGCGCGCTCGACAAGCTGCCCCGGGCCTCGAGTTCCTATGTCGACCTTTCCGATCAGCTGATGAACGCGATCGAACGCGGCTGGGCCTATGGCAGCCTCTCCTACGGCGCCAGCCGCATTCGCTCGGGCCACATCGTCGTCGGCATCCTCAACACCGAGAGCCTGCGCCGCAGCCTGAACGATATTTCGGGCGAATTCCGCAAGCTGAAGCCGGATACGCTCGCCCACGACTTCGTTCGCATCCTCGAAGGCTCGATCGAGGATACCCCACCCGCGGACACGCCCGAGGCGAGCACCATCGACACCGGCGGTGCTCCGACCCGCAAGCAGGCGGCACTCGACCAATTCACCGTCGACCTTACCGCCGATGCCAAGGCCGGCAAGATCGACCCGATCACCGGCAGGGATACGGAGATCCGGCGGATCGTCGACATCCTGCTGCGCCGCCGCCAGAACAACCCGATCGTGGTCGGCGAAGCCGGGGTCGGCAAGACCGCAGTCGTCGAAGGGCTGGCGCTGCGGATCGCTGCGGGAGACGTCCCGCCCGCAATGCAGAACATCAGCCTTAGAACGCTCGATGTCGGCCTGCTCCAGGCAGGTGCCTCGATGAAGGGCGAATTCGAGCAGCGCCTGAAGCAGGTGATCGAGGATGTCCAGCGCTCGGAAACCCCGATCGTCCTCTTCATCGACGAAATCCACACGCTGATCGGCGCCGGCGGCAGTGCCGGGACCGGCGATGCGGCCAACCTCCTGAAACCTGCCCTCGCCCGCGGCACGCTCAGAACCATCGGCGCCACCACCTGGAGCGAATACAAGCAATATATCGAGAAGGATCCGGCGTTGACACGGCGCTTCCAGCCCGTCGCCGTCGACGAGCCTACGGCCGAGAAGGCGATCCACATGATGCGCAGCGTCGCCGACGTCCTCGAGCGGCATCACCAGGTGCAGCTCACCGATGATGCAATCGAGGCTGCGGTCAGGCTCTCTCAACGCTACGTGCCCGATCGCCAGCTGCCCGACAAATCCGTGTCCGTTCTGGATACAGCCTGCGCCCGGGTCGCCGTCACCCAGAACGCGACCCCCGCCGAACTCGAGGACTGCAGCCGTCTGATCGACATCCTCCAGACCGAACGCGGCATCCTCGACCGCGAGCAAAGGGTCGGCATCGACAATGCGGCAAGGCTGACGCAGATCGATGAGACGATTGCAGCCGAAGAAACGCGAAAGACCCAACTCGAAGAGCGATGGGCCGGCGAGAAAGAGTTGGTCGACCGCATCCTGACCATGCGTGCGACCTTGCGGGCTTCGGAGGAGCCGGTGCCGGACACGCTCGATGAACTCAAATTGGCGCAGAAGGAGTTGGAAGCCCTCCAGGCCGGATCGCCATTGATTCTACCGAGCGTCGATGCCCAGGCGGTCGCCACGGTGGTTGCGGAATGGACCGGCATTCCGCTCGGCCGCATGGTCAAGGACGAGATCGATTCCGTGCTCAACCTCGCCTCGACCTTGAAGCGGCGCGTCATTGGCCAGGATCACGCCCTGGAGATGATCGCCAAGCGGGTCCAGACCAGCCGGGCCGGCCTCGACAATCCGGACAAGCCGATCGGCGTCTTCATGCTGTGCGGCCCCTCCGGTGTCGGCAAGACCGAGACGGCCCTGGCCCTGGCGGAATCGCTCTATGGCGGCGATCAGAATGCCATCACCATCAACATGTCCGAGTTCCAGGAGGCTCATACCGTCTCGACGCTCAAGGGAGCACCACCCGGTTACAAGGGCTATGGCGAGGGCGGCCGCCTGACCGAGGCGGTGCGCCGCAAGCCCTATTCGGTGCTGCTGCTCGACGAGGTCGAGAAGGCGCACCCCGACGTTCACGAAATCTTCTTCCAGGTTTTCGACAAGGGGATGATGGAGGATGGGGAAGGCCGCAAGGTCGACTTCAAGAACACGCTGATCCTTTTGACTTCGAACGCGGGTTCGGACCTCATTACCAATTTGTGCGCCGATCCGGATCTGATGCCCGAGCCCGAGGGTATTGCCCAGGCGCTTCGCGCCCCCCTCCTCAATATCTTTCCCGCGGCCCTGCTCGGCCGCATCGTCGTCATTCCCTACTATCCCTTGAGCGACGACATCATGGGCGAGATCATTCGCTTGCAGATCGAGCGTGTCCGGCGGCGGGTCGAGACCACCCATCAGGTGCCGTTCACCTATAATGACGAGGTCGTCGACCTCATTCGACAGCGCTGCACCGAAGTCGAAAGCGGCGGCCGGATGATCGATGCCATCCTCACCAACACCGTCCTGCCGCGCATCAGCCAGGAATTCCTCACACGCTTGCGTGACGAGGCGCCAATCACCAAAGTCGCGGTGACGGTCGACAATGGTGCGTTTGCGTACGCCTTTGACTAAATACGGTGAATGACCCTAGTGCTGACGCTTGAAGGTGCCGCAGCTGGCGCCGCGAGAACCGCGATTTACCGCCTCGAGCATGGCCGTGTCACGATCGGCCGCAGCTCCGAATGCGGCTGGGCGCTGCCGGACCCGGACAAAACGCTGTCTCGCCAGCATTGCCTCGTCGAAGAGCGTGGCGGGCGGTTCTTCGTGACGGACACGTCCGCCAACGGCCTGTTCATGGACGGCTCCAGCAAACCGGTCGGCCGCGACAACACCGCCGAAATCTACGACGGCAGCCGCCTCGAGCTCGGCGATTTTTCGATCCAGGTCAGGATCGAGGAAGATTTTCAGAATCGCCGTCCGAGCCAGGAGAGCTACTCCCGTGGCAACGCAGGCGATGCCGCCGGTCTGCCGGATTTCGACGATATCTTCGGCCAGCCGGAGCCGCACCGGGATAGCGGCCGCAGGCATGACAACGGCTCGAGCCTGCTCGACGAAAGCTTCGTCAAGAGCCGGCCGCTGCGCGATGCAGAACATCCCGCGAAAAAGCCGGTCGGCAAACCGGCGACACCGCATGACCACACGCCGGTCGAGTTCGAGGCGCTGGATCTCAGAAGGCGGGACCAGACGAGCGAGCCGCAAAAGGTCGCCGAACCTGAAGAGCAACGGGCCACGATCCACCAGCCCAAGCAATCCGGTCCCTTCTTCGATGTCGAGACACCGAATGAAGGTCCGACCCCGAAACCCGCCTCCGCGGCACTGGCAAGCCATGCGATCGAAGGCCGGTTCCTCGAACTCTTTTTGGAGGCGGCCGGCATCGATCCACGGACGCTGGAAGGCCAGTCCGAGGACGAAACCGCGCGCCGGCTCGGTGAGGCATTCGCCGTGATGGCCGCCGGCATCGCGTCCATGCTGCGCAACCGTGCGATGATCAAGCGCGAGGCCGGCGTCGAGCAGACGATGATCGGCGGCCTCGCCAATAATCCCTTGAAGTACTCGGTCAATGACCAGGAAGCCGTCGAAGCTCTGGTGCGTCATCGGGGCGAAGGCTATCTCGACCCGCTCGCCGCCGCGCGCGAGGCGATCGGCGATCTCGAGCAACATGAGCTGGCCGTACTCGACGGCATGCAGGCGGCACTCACCTCGCTGCTGCGCCGCTTCGAGCCGGAGCGACTGGAGCAGGAGCTTGCCGACAGTTCGGTGTTCTCAACGCTCATTGCCGGCGGCCGCAAGGCGCAATATTGGGAGCTGTTCAAGAGCCGGTACGAGGCGATCGCCGAAAGCGCCCGACGCCGATTCCTGGGCGAACTGAGCGAGGACTTTGCCAGTGCCTATCGCAACCGGACGGAGCGGCGACGATGACGAAATTTGATCGCCGCACCCTGCTCGCATGGACGCCGCTCATGGTTGTCGCTCCGGTGCTTTCCGGGTGCGGTGGTGACGAGCCGCTGCCGCCTCCACCGCCGCCGCCACCCGATCCGACCATTGTCGGCGTCACCTTGCGAACCTCGGCACTCCTTAATCCGGATTCTCTGGGCCGGGCCAAGCCGGCGCAGGTGAGACTGTTGCGGCTGGGCTCGACGGCAGCGTTCATGGCCGCAGACTATTACAGTCTCGCTGCAGATCCGGCAGCGGAACTCGGCGGCGACCTGATCGGTATCGACACTCTGACCATGGCGCCCGCAACGACCGAGGTCTTCCAGTACGAACTCGATGACGGCACGCTTTTCCTCGGACTGTTCGCGGATTACCGCGCCATCGAGAACGCCAGATGGCGCGCGACCTTCCCGGTGCCTCAGAACAAGACAACCCTCGTCACTGGCGATATCGGCCCTGATCTCGTCTCGTTCCGGCCGGGGCCCTAGAAGCGATGTCGCTCGACGCCAAGGTCGTCTGGTCGGAAGGCATGTTCCTCCGCACCCAGCATTTCCAGCAACAGGACCGCTACATCGAGCGTCTGGTGCGGGAATCGACCCTTGGCCTGCGGAGCTATGGCTGGGGCTTCGGCGATCTGAGGCTCGATCATGGCAAGCTGCAAAACGGCAAGGTGGCGATCGCCGAGGCTACCGGCCGTTTTCCCGATGGCACGACATTCGATATTCCGGAAACCGTCGATCACCCGGCCCCGCTCGAGCTCGATACCGAAGCGCGCGAAGGCACGGTCTTTCTGGCGCTGCCGGAAGATCAGAGCGGTGCGAAGAACATCGACCCCTTAGGCGCCAATGACAGTGGTGCCCGATATGGCGGCCACGAATTCGAGGTCCGGGACAGCATCGCCGGCTTCGAGGGGCGCGAGCCGATCGAGATCGCCAAGCTCAAGCTCCGGCTGCTGCACGAGAGCCAGGACCGCGCCGGCTACGTCACCCTGGGTGTGACAAGGGTCGAGGGCGTGCAACCCGATGGCACGGTGCTGATCGACAACGACTTCATCCCGCCCGGCCTCAAGATCGGGGCGATGGATGCGATCGGCGGTTTTCTCGAAGAGATTGACGGCCGGATCGACAGTATCGCCACCGATCGTCTGGGCTATGTCCTGCAACCCCAGGCTCGCGGCACCGCCGAGGTCCAGGACCTCCTGGTGCTGCAACTGGTCAACCGGTTCCAGCCCCTGGTCCGCCATCTCATGGCGCAGAATCACGGCCATCCCGAAGATGTCTTCGCCTTCCTCCTGGGCTTCACCGGTGAGGCCGCAACCTTCGGCGCCAATGACCGAAGGCCGCCGGCGCTGCCGGCTTATGATCATGGCGATCCAAGGCTGTGCTTTCGGCCCTTGATGGACATCCTCCGCCGTTATCTGGCGGAGATTGCCCGCCCCGAGCGGAAGGCTGTGCCGATACCGTTGCGCAAGCATCGCCAGCCGGTCTGGACGACGGAGTTCGACAATATGCGTTTGCTGAGTGAATCGACGATGGTCCTGGCCGTGCAAGCGGCCGTACCGGCCGAGCGGCTGCGGCAGCTGCTGCCGCGCCAGATCAAGATCGGCCCCGCCGAGGAATTGCAGGATCTGGTGGTCAGCGCATTGCCCGGCATCGAATTGACGCCGCTTGCGGTCGCCCCGCGGCAAGTGCCCTATCATGCCGGCATGGTCTATTTCGATCTCGACCGCGCCAGCCCCTATTGGCGCAAGGTGCCGACCTCGAATGCGCTCGCGTTCCACATCACGGGCGACTTTCCCGAGGTCGAACTGGAATGTTGGGCGATCCGGGACTGAACGGATCGAGGTGACCGATGACGACCAAAGACGATCCATTCGGCCTCTTCGATCAAGGTGATCGAACCGTGGTCATGCGGCCCCGGCCGGGCGGGCGGGACCTCGGCGGCGGTCCCCTGCCCGGAGACCGACAGCCGAGATCCGGTGCACCGCTCGACATCCGCACCCAGGACCGAAATCCGCTGATCCGCGCCGCACGTCCGCTGCTGGCCATGGCGCCGAGCCTCAAAGCGCCGCGGGCACCCGGCGATCCCACGGCGTTTCGTCAGCGTCTCGTCGATGAGCTGAGACGGCTCGAGGATCGCGCCATCGGCATGGGTGCCGATAGCCAGAATGCGCGGTTCGCCGCCTGGGCGGTGGGTGCCTTGATCGATGATATCGTCCTCAATACCCCTTGGGGTGCACACAGCCAGTGGTCGACCCAGAGCTTGGTCGGCACCCTCTATCATGAGGTCGACGCCGGCGAGCGCTTCTTCGATCGTCTGGCCGAACTCGAGCGCCAGCCCGGCCGCTACCGGGATCTTCTGGAGCTCATGTATTGCTGCCTGCTGTTGGGCTTCGAGGGGCGATATCGCATTCAATCCGGACGGGGCTCGAGGCTCGCCGACATCACGGATGGTCTCTATCGCCTGCTGGCGCGAACCGATGCGGAGCCCGAACTCTCGCCGCATTGGCGAGGCTCCGAGATCCGTCACAAACCGGCATCCACCGCCCTGCCGATGTGGGTTGTCGCAGCCGGAACATTGCTGATCCTGGGCTTTATTTATCTCGGCTTCAATTTCCGCCTGTCGGGCTACGCCGATCAGATCGGACCTCTGGTGCAGGCGCTGCCACCCGCCGGTGCCGTAGAGTTGCTCCGGTCTCAACCCGAGACGACCGAGATCGCCCTGCCTCAGCCGCCGGCAGCACCGCCCCGGCTCGGCAACCCGATCCTGCCCGAAATCAACGCCTTTCTCGAACCCGAGATCAGGGCGGGCCTGGTCGAAACCGGCGAAGATCCCCAGCATGTGCTGATTCGCATCCACAATGAGGGCCTGTTCGGATCGGGCAAGGCCAACGTCAATCCGCAATATGTCGGTCTTTTGACCAAAGTCGGCGATGCCCTCAATGATGAAGGGGGGCGGATCATCGTCATCGGCCATAGCGATAATGTCCCGATCCGGACGGCTCGTTTCCCCTCGAATTGGGAGCTTTCGGAAGCGCGGGCGCTTTCCGTCGCCCAGCTCATCGAGGACAGGCTCACCCAGGATCGCGAGATCATTGTCGAGGGCCGCGCCGACACCCAGCCGATCGCGAGCAATGCCAGTGCGGAAGGCAGGGCCGCCAATCGCCGGATCGAGGTCATTCTGTTCAAAGACCAGGCTGGTTGAGCGGCATGCGCACACTCCTCGACATCCTCACATCGCGCTGGTTCCTGACCCTGCTGGGGGCGATCATCGTTGCCGCCCTGATCTGGTTTTTCGGCCCGCTCCTCGGCGTCGGCGAGGTCCGGCCGCTCGAGAGCGAGTTCGCTCGGCTGGTCGGGATCCTGATCGTCACCTTCATCTGGGGTGCGAGCAATCTCTTCGCGCAAGCCCGGGCCAAAAAGCGCAATACCGAGATGGTGCAGGCGCTGGCCAAGCCTCCCGAAGGGCCGGCGGACGCCGAGCTTGCGCGATTGGGCAAGAAATTCGAGGAGGCGGTCAGCCGCCTGCGTAGCCGCAAGCTTGGCGGCGGCAGGCGGGGTGCTTGGCTCTACGAGCTGCCATGGTATCTGATGATCGGCCCGCCGGGCTCCGGCAAGACCACCGCACTGCTGCAATCCGGCCTGAAATTCCCGCTCGCCGAAAACGATCGCGACCGCGAGATGCGGGGGGTCGGCGGCACCCGGGATTGCGACTGGTTCTTTACCGATGAGGCGGTGCTGATCGACACGGCCGGCCGCTACACCACCCAGGAAAGCGATGCCAGGGCGGATGAAGCCGCCTGGCTCGGCTTTCTCGACCTTTTGAAAAAACATCGCCGCCGCCAGCCGATCAACGGCGTCATCGTCGCCCTTGCCTGCACCGATCTGTTGCGCGCGGACGACGCGGCACTTGCGGCCCATGCGAGAGCGATCCGGGCCCGCCTCGCCGAGCTCGAAAAGCGGCTGGACATCGCCCTTCCCGTCTATCTCTTGCTGACCAAGGCCGATCTTGTCAGCGGCTTTGGCGAGTTCTTCGCCGATCTTGGCGAGCATGAGCGCGAACAGGTCTGGGGCGTCACCCTGCCGCTCGATACCGCCACCGGTCAGAGCGATGCCCATGCGCTGGATGGCGAGCTGGACCGGCTGCTCGAGCGCATCGATGAGCGTCAGCTCGAACGCATGCACCAGGAGCGCCCGCTCGAACGGCGTGCCGCCATCTTCAATTTCCCGGCGGAATTCGCCGGCCTCAAGCCGCAGATCCTGCTTCTGGTCGACCGCATCACCTATCAGAGCGGCTATGAAGGCACGGTCAATCTCAGGGGTGTCTATTTCACCAGCGGCACGCAGGAAGGCACCCCGATCGACCGGCTGATGCAGAGCGTTGCCGGCAATTTCGGGATCTCCGCACCGCCGCCGCTGACCCAGCACGGCAATCGGAGCTTCTTTCTCACTCGGCTCCTCCGCGAGGTCGTCTTCGCCGAAGCCGGCCTCGTGCGTTACGATCCGAAGCTCGAGCGGCGCGAACGCCTCGGCCGCCGTCTCGGCTGGGCTGCGGCCGGTCTCGCCCTGGTCATCGGCACGGGCCTTTGGGGCTGGAGCTTTGCCGGCAATCGCGAGCGCCTGACCGAAGTGGCCGGGCAGTTCGTTGCCTATGCCGAGGGTGTACAGCCTTATGCCAAGCGCGCGCTCGGCCCGAACGATACGGATCTGGAGGTGATCGTGCCGCATCTCGACCGGTTGGCCGCGGTCGCCGAGGCCTATAGCGCGGAAGCGCCCGAGCCGGTGACGCTCGGCCTGGGTCTCTCCCAGCGCAGCACCATCGAACGCGCCTCCGACATAGCCTATCGCGAGTCCTTGAGCGACGTCTTCCTGCCGCGCCTGATCCTGCGGCTCGAAGACCAGCTTCGAGGCAATATCAACGAGCCAGAATTCACGCTCGAGGGGTTGCGCGCCTATCTGATGCTCGGCGGCGACGCCCCGCTCGATCCCAACCATGTCGCGGCATTTCTCGACCTTGTCGATTGGCAGAATGCGTATCCGGGGGCCCCCGAATTGCGCGAGCGGCTGCTGGTCCATCTGGTCAATCTGCTGGAGATCCTGCCGACCATCGAGAAGCCGGG
>JBGSYN010000138.1:0-17346 GCA_041750975.1 Geminicoccaceae bacterium
AGTTCCAAGAGCAGATTGACGATCTGTGCCTGGACCGAGACGTCGAGCGCCGACACCGGCTCATCGGCAACAATCAGCCGAGGTTCGAGGGCAAGCGCCCGCGCAATACCGATCCGCTGTCGCTGGCCACCCGAGAAGGCATGGGGATAGCGGTTCATGAAGGCGGCCGGGAGATTGACAAGATCGAGCAGTTCGCGCACGCGTTCATGCCGTTGGTCGGCATTGCTGACGCCACTGCAGAGCAAGGGCTCGCCGATAATATCGACGATCGTCATGCGCGGATTGAGGGAGGAGAACGGATCCTGGAAGATCATCTGCATCTGTTGGCGAAGCGGCCGGAGCGCTCTCTTGGGCACAGATGCGATATCGACAACGCCGCCCTGGTCGGTCGCGAAGCGGATCTCGCCTCCGCTCGCCTTGACGGCTCCAAGAATACAGCGAGAAGTAGTCGTCTTACCGCAACCACTCTCACCAACAAGGGACAGGGTCTCGCCCTGCTCGATGCGGAAATCGACGCCATCGACGGCGCGGACCTGGCCGACGACCCGACGCAGCAACCCGCGGCGTATCGGGAAGTATTTCCGCAGTTTTTTGACCTCGAGAACGGGCTGTCCTAATTCAGGCGACGGCATCGGCGCCCTCATGCAGGAAACAGCTTACCGAACGTCCGTGGCGCGGCGAGCTGAGCACAGGATTGGCTCGATCACAGCGTCCCTCGATACGATCCGTGCATCGTGGATGGAATGGACAACCCCTCGGCCGCAAATAGGGATGAGGTATCGAGCCGGTGATGGTAGCGAGCTTTGTTCTGGGCTCGGCCAGGATACTCGGAATCGAGCGCAGCAGAGCACGGGTATAGGGATGCAACGGATCGTGAAAAATAGCGTCGACCGCTCCCTGCTCGACCTCGCGCCCGAGATACATCACCACCACCTCATCAGCCATTTCCGCGATGACACCCATATCGTGGGTGATGAGGATTACGGCGAGGTTCTTCTCCTCTTGGAGCTTGCGCAGGAGATCCAGAATCTGTGCCTGGGTCGTGACATCGAGCGCCGTCGTCGGTTCGTCGGCGATCAGAATGCGCGGATCGCAGGAGAGGGCCATGGCGATCATCACGCGTTGGCGCAGACCGCCGGAGAGCTCGAACGAGTACTCGTCGATCCGCCGGTCCGGCTGCGGCACGCCGACGAAGTGCAACATCTCGATGGCGTGCGTCCGGGCTTGCCGCTTTGTGAAATCGGTGTGGAGGCGGATCGCCTCGATCATCTGATTGCCGACGGTATGGAAGGCGCTGAACGAGGTCATCGGTTCTTGGAAAATGAGCGCGATTTCGCCGCCTCGGATCGCCCGCAATTCCTCGCCGTGCGGATCGAGTTTGGCAAGATCGACGATCTCACGGCGTCCGTCGCCATGCTCGCGCCGAAAGAGGATCTCCCCGCCGACGATTTCGCCGGGCCGCTCGACGATCCTGAGGATTGAACGTGCGGTGACACTCTTGCCGCAACCGCTTTCGCCGACCACCCCGAGCGTCCGCCCGGCGCGAAGATCGAAGCTGGCGCCATCGACCGCGCGCACGACCCCTTCATCCGAATGAAAGTGGGTCTCAAGGTCGCGCACCGAGAGGATCGGTGCGTCACTGGCATTCAAGGATTGTTCAGCCATAGGGATCGGCGGCGTCGCGCAAGCCGTCGCCGAGGAAATTGAACGCCAGGATGACAATGATCACCGGTACCGCCGCGAATAGCAGCCAGGGTGCGATACCGAGTGCCTGGAGATTCTGGGCATCCTGCAGCAGCACACCCCAGCTGATGGCGGGCGGCCTTAAGCCGAGGCCGAGAAAGCTCAGCGTCGTTTCGCTGATGATCATGGCGGGCAGTGCCAGGCTCATCGCAGCGATAATGTGAGAGATGAATGAGGGCACCATATGGCGAAAGATGATGCGCATCTGGCTGGCGCCCGAGAGTTCTGCCGCCATGATGAAATCTTCTTCGCGGAGCGACAGGAAGCGGCCGCGGACGACCCGCGCCAATTCGGTCCAGCCGACTAGCGAGATGATCAAGGTGATCGCGAAATAGACCTGGATCACACTCCAGCTCGAAGGCAGTGCCGCGGCCAGTCCCATCCAAAGGGGGATCGTCGGCACCGAGCGGAGGATCTCGATGACCCGCTGAATGACGATATCGACGACTCCTCCATAGAGGCCGGAAAAGCCACCCAGAAGCACGCCTAGAAAGAGGCTCAGTCCGACCCCGACCAAGCCGATCACGAGCGAGGTCCTCGTCGCAAGCATCAGACGCGACCAGAGATCGCGACCCAAGAGATCGGTGCCCAGGAGAAAGAGGGTCGCTTCGGGTTTGCCGTCGGCGACCCCGATCAAATGGCGATCCGTTCTGAACAGGCCCAGAAAATCATACTCGAAGCCCCTGGCGAAGAAGGCGAGATCGACTTTGGTGTCAGGGTCTGGGACATAGACCAGTTTGAAAGTCTTCGGATCGCGCTTGCCCGTCATGCCGAATACATGAGGTCTGAAATCGCCATCTTCGTCGAACCAGTGGATTGGCTGAGGTGCAATATAGCTGCGGCTGGAAGCGGTGGCGTGAGGATCGGAATAGGCCAGAAAATCGGCGAATATGGCAACAAGGTAAAATAGAATGACGACAACGGCGCTGACCATGGCCAGATGGTGCTTCTTGAAACGCCACCAGGTAAGCTGGAATTGGGTGGCGACGGCAACCCGCTCTTCCGCCATCATCTCCGCTTCAACGGCGTCGATCGGCGGCGTCTCGGTGGGCTTGGCTTGAGCGGCCGGTGCTTGGATCGCTACAGCGCCGGTCATGCGCTAAAGCCCGCTCTGATGCGTGGATCGACCCACATCAAAACGAGATCGGAGATGAAGGTGCCGATCACGGTCAAGACACCGAGCAGTAAGATGATGGTGCCGGCCAGATAAATATCCTGAGCCAGAAGAGCGCGCAGCAGCAACGGTCCGACAGTCGGCAAACTCAGCACCAAAGAAACGATAATGCTGCCCGAAACGATAAATGGGAAGAGATAGCCAATGGTACTTGCGAAAGGATTGAGCGCGGCGCGGACCGGGTATTTTAGGATAACCCGCCGCTCCCGCAGGCCTTTGGCCCTGGCCGTGACAACATAGGGCCTTCGCAACTCATCGAGGAGGTTGGCGCGCATGATCCGGACCAGCTGGGCGGTGCCGGCGAGGGCCAGGATCAACGCCGGCAGCGGCAGGTGCTTGGCCAGATCCCAGACCTTGGCCCAACTCCAGGCTGCTCGCTCGAATTCAGGCGAAAACAAACCACCGACATTGGCGCCAAACAGCTTGAAGGAAAAATACATGATGATCAGGGCAAGCAGGAAATTGGGAATGGCGATGCCGATGAAGCCAATGAACGTAAATGCATGGTCGGCGAAGGAATATTGATTGACCGCCGAGTAGATACCGATCGGCAGCGCCAACATCCAGGTCAGCATGATGGCGGCGACGGAGACCACGATCGTCAGCCAGAGCCGGTCAACGATCACCTCGGAGACCGGCCGGCGAAATTCCAGGGCCTGGCCGAAATCCCCGTTCGCCATTCGACCCATCCAGGCGAAATATTGCTCCCAGATGGGACGATCGAGCCCGTAGAGTTCGCGGAGAGCCTTGGTTTCTTCGATCGTCACCTGGCCACCGGCGGACGACATCTGGGCGATATAGGAATTGACGAAGTCGCCGGGCGGCAGCTGGATAATCACAAAGGAGACGATCGTGATCGCCCAGATCGTCACCAGCGCCAGCAACAGACGCTTGACTATGTAGGTGATCATCGGCTCGCTCCGCGACCGCATTGGCAGCCGCTGCGGCGGCCCGATCGAGCACGGCGCAGCGGCATGGCGAGATTACTCCTTAAAGAACCAGGTCTCGGGATGTGAGCCACCCGGCGTCCTGCAATGCTGCGCGATACATACCCGGGACGGGATGTTGCCCAGTTTGTTGCTGGCGAGACGCACGCCCATCAGCGCCGGTGACTGACCGACCGTGCCGATACCGTATTGCTGATCGACCACGATCTTCCAGATTTCCTGGGCCGTTTTGTAACGCTCTTCCTCCTTTTGACCGGCGGCGGAGCGGAACAGGTCATAGATCTCCAACATATAGGGGTCGTCGGGCTTGACGCCCTCTGCGCCATTCGATGCGTACCACGTGCCCCATTTCGGTCCGACATAGGCCTCGGTTGGATCGACCGGGATGGCATGGCGGGGGAAGAGGTAGAGCAGTTCAGTACCACCATTGGTCCACACCATAACCTGGTGCTCATTGTTGTGGGTTCGGCCTACCGCCATCCCACGCTCGAATTCCTTGACGTCCGCCTGAATGCCGATGTCCTTCCATTGTTGGGCGATCATCTCGGCCTGCTGCGGCCAGGGCAGGAACGCTTTGACAGCCTGAACCTCGAGACGAAGCCGCTCGCCATTGTCGGTGCGAACCCGGAAACCTTCGGAATCCTTCTGGTCGAGCCCGATCGCGTCGAGCATTTCATTGGCCGTGTCAGGATCGTGGGTCGACCATTTGTCCCGCCATTCCGGACCGGGATTGTAGGGCGATGAATCCGCCGGCACGGCGGAGCCGGGAATACCCACCCCGAGCCAGAAAGTGTCATTCAGTTGATCGCGATCGATACCTAGCGAAAGCGCACGGCGGAAATCGGCGTTCTTGATCCATTTCGCCATTTCCGCATCGGCGTCGTAGCTCTGATTGAACTGAAGTGTCGTGTCCGAACCATTGAACGCCAGGTCGAGATGCACGCTGTAGTCGCTACCTTCGGCGTTTTCCAGGATCACCGGCAGCTTGCCCAGATCGATGTGGCGCTCCTGCAGATCATACTCACCAGCGACGGCGCGGAGGTTCAAGACTTCCGTATCTTCGGCGAGGCTCATGACGATCTCGTCGATATAAGGGAGCTGATTGCCTTCAGTATCCACCGCCCAATAATAAGGGTTGCGCTCCATCACCCAACTGGGTGTGTTGATCGGCTCGACCGTGACCCAGGGTCCGATCGTCGGCAATTCGGGATTGAGCTGCCAGTCCTTTTTGAAGTGAAAGAGCTGGATCCAGTTCTCGAAGCCGTCCTCGGCTGCCATCGCGTCGACCGCGTCCTGTCCGGCATATTTCGGCAGGAATTGCCTTAGATAGTGGGCTGGAGCATAGGCGCCGTAGCTTTGACCGCGTGCCTGCCTGACGGACTGGCCGCCGCCGATCAATGTATCTCCAGCCAGCATGTCGACGAACAGAAAGTAAGGCTCGTCGAATTGGAACTGAACGGTCGTCTCATCCATCTTGACGACGCGTCCAGGCTTGCCACCAGGAGACATGTCCGAGATCAGCGAGGCGATGTCGCGATCATTGTAGATATCCTCGAACCAGAACACGAAGTCATCGGCAGTGAAGGGTTCGCCATCCGACCATTTCATGCCCTCCCGCAACTCGATGGTCATGGTCTTGCCGTCTTCGCTCAACTCCCAGCCCTTGGCGGCGCTGGGGACGATCTCGGTGCCCGTATGGTCCCAGAACAGAAGCTTGTCGGAGGCATTGATGCGGTTGCCGTTCTCACCATCGGCCGGGCCAAGGAAGCCGCGGCGCCAGGTGCCGCCATATTGCCCGATTTCGTGGACCGGTTGAATCACCAGGGGCTCGCTGGGTAAGCGCTCTTCGACCGGTGGCAGCTCACCCGCACCGACCCGCTCGGCCAACATTGGCGCTTCCGAAAAGCTCGCCGGTATCGCGGCCGGATCGAGGACCAAGGTGGCTCCTTCGAGCTCACCCACAAGTCCGGATTCTGAGAGGGCATCCTGGGCATGGATTTTACCCGGCAAAAGCGCGGTTGCAGCGCCGAGCAGCAAAATAACGCTGGCGGTACCCAACTTTTTCAATTCCATTAGTCTTGCCTCCCGATCTTCTTAATCCTTGTTCGATAACAGTAACGGCGAAGAAGTTCATTGCAAGCAATACGAACCGGCCGGACCTCAGCAGGTGACGTCTTTGCCTTCGGCGCCAAAAGCCTCCAGTCGCATTTGGTCATCCGTCCGTCGAGCATTTTCGGGGACGAAGTGATATTGGACCGCCCACCGCATTGCCTGGGTGCGGTTGGCGGGCGTACCGTGAGGTAATTTCGCATCGAACAGCAACACGTCTCCGGCTGCCATAGGCACAGCGGTTTGGCTCGAGACAGGAATCTCGGTATCGCAAATCTGCCAATCGCGGCGCATGAAATGGATCTGCGGTCCGCCGAGATGGGCGCCCGCCAGCACGTGCATGCATCCGTTTTCGGGTGTCACCTCCCCGAACGGTATCCAGATCCCGACGATCGGCGTGTCGAGGGGGAAATTGAAATAGGCATGGTCCTGGTGCCATGGCTTCTCACGGCCGCCAGGCGGTTTGACCAGCGCCATGTCTTGATAGATGCGGCGTCGGCCACCGATCAGTCGCTCGATCAAAAGTGCGAGAGGCGGCTTTTCGGCCAATGCCCGAAGGGGCGGGTGATGCTCGACGAAGCCCATGAATTTGCGGACATGACGGGCCCGCAATTCCGGATCGACCGCCGGCAGTTCCGTGGCGGTTTCGCCCATGGTAAAACTGGTCCCTCGCTCGACCCCATCGCCCATCCGAGCCGGCCCCTCCATCGCCAAATGCCGGCGAAGCAAACCCTCGTAGAAAACGGCTTTGCATTGAGGATCGGCAGCAAGCGCCATCGCCTCCAACTCGGCGCGACCGGCTTCCACCTCCGCCGCGGAATAGGCATCCTTGATATGAAGATAGCCGAGGGACGCGTATTGCGCCAACGCCGCATCATCCACAGCCTCGAAACCGGCCACTGATACTGCCGGACGACATCCGACATAGAGCCCAGGATCATAGGGCTCAGCCAGACGCTCAAAGACAATTTCGGCCATCAGCCCCTCGCTTCATTGAAGAAGTAAGCGTTCAATTCAACGTTCTAGATTTCGGGTTCGACTTGAACTCCGAACGCGTCCCGTGACCGAACAACTAGTCCAACATCGGGCTCAGATCCTCAGAATGAGCTTACCGGCGGTTTGCCGCGATGCCAATCGATCGAACATTTCACTGGCTTCATCGAAACCGAAGACACCTTCGATCGGCACCTTGATGGTTCTTGCGCGGACACCGTCGATGACGTCTTCCACACCCTGTCGCCAACTCGCCGAGCGATAGTCGAGATGGCCCAAATGCATGCGGGTAAAGGTCAGTGAGCGGCGCACCAGCTGTTCCCAGAGGTTCGGAAAGGGCTTGCCCTCCGCTTCACCGTAGCTGACCACATGACCAAGCCGGCGGATTGTCTCGAAGCTTCGGTCAAGGATGCTGGCGCCGGTCGAATCCAGCACCTTGTCCACACCTCTACCGCCGGTCTTTTCCAGCACGGCCGCAACAAAGTCCTGCCGGCTGCGGTCGATCACCAGATCGGCTCCGAACTCAAGAGCCTTCACCTCTTTGCCGGGGGTCCCCACAGTGCCGATCACCACCGCCCCCGCCGCCTTCGCCAGCTGCGTCAGATAGAGCCCGACGCCCCCTCCAATCGCATGGATCAGCAACACATCGCCGGGTTTGGTCGTGCTGACCGTATGCAAGAGGTTCCACGCGGTCATAGCCTGGATGTAGAACGCGGCACCGATCTCGAAGCTGACATCGTTTGGGAGCTGAACCAACCGTTCGACCGGCGCCACACAGCGTTCGGCGAAGGCACCGGCATCCTCGCTGAAGGCAGCCACCCGGTCACCCACGGCGAAATCACTCACTTCCGGGCCGACAGCTTCCACGGTGCCGGCCATCTCCAGGCCCGCAACCAACGGGTAGCCTTTGGGGTGGGGATAAATACCCTGCCGCATCATCAAATCGGCATAGTTGAGGCCGGCGTGCGAGACGGCGACGACGACTTCACCCGTTCCAGCCATGGGCTCCGCGACATCGGCCACAGACAAGGTGTCCCTTTCCGGGTCCGGCTGATCGAAGACAAGTGCACGCATCATCTATCCCCCGCTCTGCGAGTGGCCGTAGCGGCCAGATCCAATTCGGTCCCGGCGATCACGACACCATAGTCCAGCGCTGCCGCCTCGGCTGAGATAAGCCCGTCAAGGACGTCCGCCAGCACCTCCTTCGGGTCCCGCTCGAAGGGGTTGCCATAGCCGCCGCCGCAGGGGCCACGCGAGATCAGCAGGTCACCCGCGCGCACCTTGTGATAGGGCACCTTGGACGGCAGCGCAGTCTCCGCTCCATTGGACCTGAGCGCCAGTTCCGCGACGGTACCATCGGCGCCGCCTCGAAAACCCCAAGGCCGGTATTTGTGACCCTCGCCTTCCACGGAGAACCCGCCATCGGACAGATAAGTGAACGCCCGCTCGGTGCCGATGCCGCCCCGCCATTTGCCAGGTGCGGCGACGTCGGGCCGAAGCTCGTAGCAGTTTACCCGGATCGGCAGATGGCTTTCGATGTCCTCGATCGGGTTGTTGCGGGTGTTGGCGTAGAGCGTGTCCACCGCGTCCATGCCGTCCATGCCGAAGCGGCCGCCATAGCTGCCCTCGAGGATCTCCATGTGGACCCAGTGCTGCCCTTGGTTGAGGCCGGAAAACGCGATGACCCGAAGGTTGCCGATCCCTGCCGAGACCTGTTCCGGCACCGCCTGCGCCAGGGCTTTCATCACCGTGTCGGCCAGCTGGTTGCCGGGGCAGAACCGGGCGATGACCGGCGCCGGGAAGGAGGGATTGGCGAGGCAGCCCTGGGGTGCGACGATCTCGATCGGCCGTGTCAGACCCGAATTCTGCGGGATATTCCCATATTTGACGCTGTCCAGCAGAATGGATCGCAACGTCAGCCATATCGCGCAATCCACCGTGCCGACCAGCGGCATGTTGATCGGCTTGTCGGGCACTTGCGGTGCCGTGCCGGTCAGGTCGACGACGATGCTGTCACCCATGACCCTGAGCGTTACGGCGATGGGCAGATCGCGGCGGGCGGGATCCGGGTCGTCGAGATAGCCGTCGATGTGGGTGACGGCGGCATACTCACCGTCCGGCAAAGCCCGGATCGCATCGCGCATCAGCCGTTCGGAATAGTCCATCAGGTCTTCATAAGCCGCACTGATGGTCTCGAGCCCATATTGCCCGACCAGCGCCCGGTAGCGTTCAGCGCCGATCTCAGCCGCCTTGATCTGGGCCTCCATGTCGCCCACCACCAGATCAGGTGCCCTGATGTTGTCGCGCAGGATGGTCCAGACCGCCTCGTTACGCACCCCCCGCTCGGTGACCTTGATCGCCTTGAACTGCAATCCCTCGGCATAGGCGTCGACGGCGTCGACGATGCCGCAGCTGCCGGGCGTCAGTGCTCCGACATCGAGATGGTGCGCAGTCGTCACCGAAAAGCCGACCAGGCGCTCATTGACGAAGACCGGCACGACGAAACCGAAATCCGGGCCGTGACTCGCCCCGGCATAGGGGTCGTTGTGCATGATGACATCGCCGGGCTGAATGGTTTCGCCGCGCCGCTTCATGGTGGCGAGGATGCCCCGAATATAGCCCGGGATCGGGCCCGATTGCAGCGGCGTCGACATCTTGCATTCGCACAGCTGCCTGCCCTCCGCATCCGTCAGCGCTGCCCCGAAATCCTCACTCTCCCGGATGATCGAGGAATAGCTCATGCGCATGAGCTTGTGACCCATCTCGATGGCGATGTTCTCGAGCGCTCCGTGGATCACTGCGGCTGTTACGGGATCGATACGGGTGGCGATCGACCGCTCCTGGACGTTCATGGGTGTTTCTCCAGTCGGATGAGCAGGCTGCCGGAAGGTTCGACGCGGGCCGCAGCGCGCGGCGGCACGACCGTGGTGCTGTCCTGTTGCAGGATGATCGCGGGGCCCGAAAAGTCCTCGCCTACCGGTAGCGCGTCCCGGCGGTAATAGGTCGTCTCCAATCGTTCGAGGCTACCATCGACGCGAAAGGCGCAAGGGTGGCGGCGCAAGATGGCGCCGGCCAATGTCCCGCCGGGCGACGGTTCGAGCCGGGCCAGCTTGGGCTGGGTACCGATCCCGCTGACCCTGACATTGACGATCTCGATCGGGTTGGCCTTGAAAGCGTGGCCATATTCCGCGGCATGAGCCTTGTGAAAAGCTGCCCACACCCCTTCCAGGCCCGCATTGTCCAGCTCTCCCTGCGGCATCGGGATCTTCAGCTCATAACCTTGGCCGACATAGCGCAGATCGCCGACCCGGTGGAAAGCTATCTGATCGGCGCAGATATGGTCGGCGGCAAACTGTCCGGCCAATTCCGCTTCCATCTCCCGGCAATCGGCGTTCAGCCGATCGAGGTCGACCTTGCCCGACACCTGGAATTCGGTGCGGATGGCGTCGTATTTGAGATCCGTGGTCAAGAGCCCCATTGCACTCGTGATGCCCGGATAGGGTGGCACGATCACTTCCGGAATGCCCAGCATCGCCGCCACCTCGGCACCGTGCAGCGGTCCCGCACCGCCGAAGGCGACAAGCGCGAAGCCCCGCGGGTCGATGCCCTTCTGCACGGTCCGCGAGCGGATGGCGTTGGCCATATTGGCGTTGATGATGGTCAAAACGCCTTCCGCCGCCTCGGTGAGGCTCAGGCCCAGTCTCTCAGCCAGACCGGAAACGGCGGTCTCGGCGGCAGCAGCGTCGAGCTTCATGCCGCCACCCAGAAAATCATCGGGGTCGAGGCGGCCGAGCACGACATTCGCATCCGTCACGGTGGGCTCGGTACCACCGCGCCCATAGGCGGCCGGACCCGGCACGGCACCCGCGCTTTGCGGCCCCACCTTGAAGGCCCCGCCCGCATCGAGGTGTGCGATGGACCCGCCGCCCGCGCCAATGGTGTGAATGTCCAGCATCGGCATGAGCAGGGGAAACCCGCCGATCGACGCCGAGCGCGCATCGGTCTCGGCAAAGACACCGTCGACCACGATCCCGATATCGGCGCTGGTGCCACCGATATCGAAGGTGATCAGTCGCTCTCGCCCGACCATTCGGCCGATCCAGGCACCGCCCAGCACGCCCGCGACCAGCCCCGACAAGAGGGTGAGCGCCGGCTTTTCCATCGTCATCTTCGGCGTTGCCACACCGCCATTCGACGACATGATCCGCAGCTCGCCGGTCATGCCCGCAGCCTCCAACGCGGCGTCGAGATGGCGCACATAGCCGCCGACCTTCGGCCCGATAAATGCCGCCATCGAGGCGGTGGTGAAGCGTTCGAACTCGCGGAACTGGGGCGAGATGAATGACGATGTCGTAACGAACGCCTCGGGCATCGCCTCCTGCACGATGGCCTGGGCGCGGCGCTCATGGTCGGGATTGAGGTATGAGAAGAGAAAGCAGATCGCCACCGCCTCGACACCCTCCGCCTGCAGTTCGGTCGCTGCCCGGTGCACCGCGGCTTCGTCGAGCGGCTCGATCTCCGCGCCCGTCGGCGGTCCGAGCCGGCCCGGCACGGTCTTGCGGTAGCGCCGCTTGACCAGCGGCCGGTTCTGCCAGGGCAGCTCCTGCATGATGGAATAGTGCTCGACCCGCTGATGGCGGGCGATGTGAACAATGTCGCGAAAGCCTTCATTGGTGATCATCCCGACCTTCGCACCCTTGTGTTCCAAGACGGCGTTGGTGGCGATCGTGGTGCCGTGAAAGACACTGGAAATCTCGGACGGGCTGATGCCGTTGGCAGCGCAGATCTCGGCAATACCGGCCATCACGCCGCGGCTGGGATCGTCCGGCGTGGTCGATACCTTGTGGATCGCCAGGGCCCCGTTTCCCATGTCGCAGTAGACGAAATCCGTGAAGGTTCCGCCAACATCCACGCCGATTGCTTTCATCTCTCTTACCTGCTTTCGCCGACCGCGCCTGCCCGAGGGCAATCCAAACCGCTCCATGTAAGCACACCAGTGGATTGGATGCATCTGTGAGCTGAAAGGGAAACCTCAGCTGCCCAATTTCTGTGCATTCCGCCCAAATTCCGGACTGTGACGCTTTTTATGACCGCTTGTCGGGCAGCGGCTTGATAAGCATAGTCCTCGAACGCGGGCGACCGCGTCATGTTGGAGTGAGACACCTGTCGATGACCGGCTCGTAAAGCCGAGGTCGACACTTGGGAGACAAGAAATGACAGCGCGCTCTCTGACCATTTTCGCCCACGCCTCGGTCCTGGCCCTGTTGCCAAGCCTCGCCTGGGGCCAATCCGACTTGGTCGACCAGGCGAATGAGGAACTTTCGGGCTATCGGCAGATACCGGAATTTGTCGCTCCCGGCCCGGCCTTCGATGCCCAAAGTTGCATGGCGGGCAAAAGGGTGATGTCGATTCCGGCATCGAGCGCCGTTCCGTTCCTTTCCACCATCAATGCAGCCACCGCTGCACTCGCCGAAGAGATCGGCTTCGAATTCCAGATCTGGGAGAACCAGGGGCAGGTTTCGCAATGGGTGCAGGGGCTGAACTTCGGCACCTCCAACGGCTTCGACCTGATCGACCTGCTCGCCGGCGCCGATCCGCGCGCATTGGAGCCCCAAATCGCCGCCGCCAAGGAGGGTGGAGCCATCGTTACCGCTTCGCACCTCACCGGCTTTGAACAGGCCATTCCGGGCGGCGTCGATGCGGTGGTGCCGATCGACTATAAGCGCGCCGGCGAGTTGCTGGCGTGGTGGACCATCGCTCAGACCGACGGCAAGACCAATAGCGTGGTTCTGGTCTCAAACGAGGCGCTCTCCACGGACTCCATGGTCGATGGCCTTACCGAGGTATTCACCACCCACTGCCCCGATTGCGAATTCGAGGTGATCAACGTCCCGATCCCCGATTGGGCCACCAAGATCCAGCCGACCGTTCAGTCAAAGCTCCTGGCGGACCCGTCGATCAACTATGTCGTGCCGATTTATGACAGCATGTCCCAATTCGTCGTCCCGGCACTCACCATCACCGGCAAGACCGATGCCGTGAAGGTCGCCACCTTCAATGGCACGCCGTTTGTTCTGGGCTTCATTCAGCAGGGTCAGGTCGAGATGGACATCGGCGAAAACCTCGACTGGATCGCGCATGGGATCCTCGACGCCCAGATGCGGCTCGTCTGTGGTCTCGAGCCGGTGAACGACCCCAAGATCCCCTTCCTGATCTTCGACGAAACGAATGCAGCCACTGCCGGAACACCGCCCGAGGCCTCGACCGGCTATGGCGACGACTACGTCGCGGGCTTCCGCGCGCTCTGGCAGATGGAGTGACGCAAGCAGCACCGGCGATCCTGGAAATCGCCGGCCTTTCGAAGCATTTCGGTGGTGCCAAGGCGCTCGATCGCCTCGATTTCTCGATTCGACGGGGCGAGGTGCATGGCTTGCTCGGTCAGAATGGATCGGGAAAATCGACCCTGATCAAGATCCTCGCGGGTTTCCATGCGCCCGACGACGGGGCGCGGCTGCATGTGGCGGGTCGCGAAGTGGCGCTGCCGCTCACCCCGGGCCAGTTTCAGGCCCTCGGCATCGCCTTCGTGCATCAGCATTTGGGCCTCTCGCCGCACCTCTCGGTGCTCGAGAACTTCCTCGTCGGCCGGCACGCCACATCCTCCCGCTGGTGCATTCCCTGGGCACAGGAGGCCCGCCGTGCCGAGGCGCTGTTTCGGCGCTACGGCCTTGACATCGACCCCCATCAACCGGTCGACCGCCTGTCATCCGTGGCGCGCGCGCAGCTCGCCGTGATCCGCGCCTTCGATCAGTTCGAGCGAACTCCCGACGCCCCGATCCGTCTTCTCATTCTCGATGAGCCGACACCCTTTCTGCCAGCACGGGATGTCGAACACCTGTTCAGACTGGTGCGCGAACTGGTGGCGGACGGCGCCAGCGTCATCTTCGTCAGCCACGACATCGACGAGGCGTTGACCATCACCGACCGTATCACCGTCCTGCGTGACGGGCGGCTGGTCGGCACGGCAGAGACGCCGGCGGTGACGAAAGGCGAGCTCGTGAAAATGATCGTCGGCCGTGCCGTCGACCTCGATACCATGCGCCCGGCTGCCCGCGACCACGGGCCGGTGAAAGTCCGCATCACCGGGTTGACGGGTGCATCCCTGGACAATGTCTCGATAAGTCTCGGCACAGGGGAGGTAGTGGGCCTCACCGGCTTGATCGGCTCCGGCTACGAGGATGCGGTGACGCTGATCTATGGCGCGGACAAGGCCAGCGCCGGGACGCTCACCATCGGCGACAATGACCACGAGATCAGCCGCATGACGCCATACCGGGCCATCAAGGCCGGGATGGTGTTGATCCCCGCCGATCGGCTGGAAGAGGGCATCGTGCCGACCCTGCCGGTCACCGACAACGCGACGCTGCCTTTGATCGGCCGGTGGGCGGGCGGTTTTCTTGTTTCCAACCGCCGCAAGCGCGATGCTGCGGCCGCGGTCAACAAGGCTTATGACGTGCGCCCCCCCGATCCCGGAACCCTGATTGGCAACCTCTCCGGCGGCAACCAGCAAAAAGTGGTCCTCGCCAAGTGGTTTCAGACCTCGCCCGAATTTATTCTGCTGATCGAACCCACCCAAGGCGTCGACGTCGGCGCGCGTGAACAGGTGTTCGGGATCATCCAGACCATGGCCGAAAACGGTGCTGCGGTGCTTTGTGCAAGTTCGGACCATGAGCAACTCACCGCTATCTGCGACCGGGTCATTGTTTTCGCGCGAGGCCGCACCGTGGCTGAAATCGCAGGGAACGAAATTTCCAAATCCGCCATCGCCCGGCTCACCTACAGTGCCCTGGACGATGCGGCTTGATGGCGGAGCGGAGCGCCCTGCCCGGCCCTGACCGCCGGGCATTGATCGACCGCGCGGAACAATTCGGCCTGCTGTTCGCCTGGATTGTGGTGATCGCGGGCTTCGGTATCGCGCGGCCGGACACGTTTTTGAGCTGGGCCAATTTTGCCACCATTTTTGGCTCGCAGGCGGTTCTGGTGATCGTCACGCTCGGCCTGATCATTCCACTGACCGCCGGTGACTTCGACCTCTCCATCGCCAGCGTCTTGTCGTTCTCGTCCATGCTGATTGCCGTCTTGAACGTGCAATTCGGCTGGCCTATCTGGCTTGCGATTGCCGCCGCCATGGCTGCCGGCATTACCGTGGGTGCCGCGAACGGGGCCATCATCCTCTATTTCCGCATTCACTCCCTGATCGTCACACTCGGCATGGGCAGTTTGCTCCATGGCATCACCTTGTGGTTCTCGGGAAGCCAGACGATCAGCGGTATCGACATTGCGCTGGTCCGGGCCGTCATCGTCAACCGCTTCCTGGGGATACCCTGGGCCTTCTACTATGGCATCACCGTTGCCGTACTGATCTGGTACACCTTTACCTATACCGCCGCCGGGCAGAGGCTGCTTTTCGTCGGGCACGGTCGCGAGGTGGCGCGGCTTTCGGGCATCCGCGTGGGACGGGTTCGGTTCGGCGCCCTCCTCGCCGCCTCCGGGCTGGGTGCCCTGGCAGGCGTGCTCTATGCCGGCACCACCGGTGCCGCGGATCCAAGCTCCGGGCTGACCTATCTGCTGCCCGCCTTCGCCGCCGCATTCCTTGGTGCGACCGCCATCACGCCGGGCCGGTTCAACGCGCCGGGCTCGGTCATCGCGGTCTATTTTCTGGTCACGGGTATCACCGGCCTTTCCATTCTGGGGATCAGCACCTTCGTCCAGGACCTTTTTTATGGGGGTGCTCTCATCGTTGCCGTCGCACTTTCGCAACTCGTTCGCGGACGCGAAGAACGCCTCGGCTGAGCGGATCGGAGAGAGACATGACAGTGCCATCGATCGGAATTGATGCGGCCGAACTGGAGGCGGCAATCCTGACGCTCGGTGCAATCGGGGCGCATAGCGGGACCGGTGTCTGGCGTACGGTCTATTCACCGGAATGGGTCGCCGCCATGGATCTCTGCCGCACATGGGCCCAAACGGCGGGACTGGAGGTACGGCAAGATGCGGTCGGCACGCTTTGGGTGCTGCTGCCCGGAACCGAGCCCGGCCCCGCCATCGTCTCGGGTTCCCATATCGACAGCCAGCGGCCGGGTGGGCGGTATGACGGTGCGCTCGGCGTGTTGGCGGCCCTCTTTGCGCTGAAGACGCTCAAGGCGAAGTTCGGCAAGCCACGCCGGACGCTCGAAGCGGTGGCGTTCTGCGAGGAAGAGGGCAGCCGCTTTCCGACCGCCGGCTTTTGGGGCTCGCGCGCCATCACCGGCCGGATCGCCCCTGCCGATCTCGAGACTGTCGTCGGCTATGACGGCGAGACCATCGCCGAGGCGATGCGCTCGGTCGGCCTCGACCCGGCGCGCTGCGGCGACGCCCGCCGCGATGATATCGAGGCCTTCATCGAGCTCCATATCGAACAGGGCCCGATCCTCGAGGCCGCCGGTATTCCGGTCGCTATCGTCGACGCGATCACAGGGATCGGACACCGTAGGGTTACGCTGACCGGGGTGCAGAACCACGCCGGTGCGTTCCCGATGGATCTCCGCAAGGATCCGATGGCGGGGTTTGCCGAAATCGGCCTGGGTCTGATCGACCATGCCCACCGCATGGGCCGTCCGGCGGTGACGACGATCGGCCGTTGCGTACCCTATCCCAACGCCCCCGCCGTTATCCCCCGCTCGGTCACCTTCACGGTCGATGCCCGCCACCCCGAACCGGAGGCAAAGCGTCGAATGTACGACACCCATGACCGCCTGATCCGGGAGGTGGCGACGCGGCGCGGGCTTGCGGTCGAAATCGAGACACTGTTCGATCATGCGCCAAGTCTGAGCGACCCCGATCTGTTGCAGGCACTTCATCGGGGTGCCAGTGAACAGGGCATTCCCACGCTGATCATGGCCAGCGGCGCCGGACACGATGCCCAGCAAATGGCCCGCATCGCCAAAACCGCCATGATCTTCGTGCGCAGCAAAGACGGGCGCAGCCATACCCCGGAGGAATATTCGTCGGCAGCGGATTGCGCTCTGGGCACGAAACTTTTGGCCGCGGCACTCCACAAGCTGGCCTACTGACGCGACGGGAGTTTCCCAACGTCCAGGGCTATAACCTATTTTTTCTAACCAGCCACCATCTACCATCACTTCGGTACAAAAAATAGCTGCGAAGCTTTGTTTCGTGCGCAGGTATTCAATATTTTGGCCAGCAAATATTGTGTGGTATCCGCAACAACGACATCTCAAAGGTTACACCTCCGAATTCGGCACCTAACTTCATGGCGCAGAGATTGGCGCGTGGCCCCAAAAAATATGGTAATGAGAACTAGCGTTGTCGTTGCCATGGCGG
>JBGSYN010000139.1:0-1512 GCA_041750975.1 Geminicoccaceae bacterium
CTGGCCGCCGCTGACGATCGCGCCGGCGTGGCCCATGCGGCGGCCCGGAGGGGCGGTGCGGCCGGCGATGAAGCCGACCATCGGCTTGGTCGCGCCCTTCTTCGCCTGATGAGCGATGAATTCGGCGGCTTCTTCCTCGGCGCTGCCGCCGATCTCGCCGATCATAATGATCGACTTGGTGGCGTCGTCGTCGAGGAACAGTGCGAGCACATCGATGAAGCTGGTGCCGTTGACCGGATCGCCGCCGATGCCGACCGCGGTCGTCTGGCCGAGGCCGACCATTGTGGTCTGGTGCACCGCCTCATAGGTCAGCGTGCCCGAGCGGCTGACCACGCCGACGGTGCCCTTCTGGAAGATGCTGCCGGGCATGATGCCGATCTTGCACTCGCCGGGGGTGAGCACGCCGGGGCAGTTGGGGCCGATGAGGCGGCTCTTGCTGCCGGTCAGCGCGCGCTTGACGCGCACCATGTCGAGCACCGGGATGCCCTCGGTGATGCAGACGATCAACTCGACCTCGGCGTCGATTGCCTCGAGGATCGAATCCGCGGCGAAGGGCGGCGGGACATAGATGCAGCTCGCGGTGGCGCCGGTGGCCTTCACCGCCTCGGCCACGGTGTCGTAGACCGGCAGACCGATGTGCTCGGAGCCGCCCTTACCGGGGGTGACGCCCGCAACCATCTGCGTGCCATAGGCGAGCGCCTGCTGGGTGTGGAAAGTGCCGGTTTCGCCGGTCATCCCCTGAGTGATGACCTTGGTGTTTTTGTCGACGAGGATGGACATACGTTCTTCCTACTGGAGAATATGAATGACGGGCGTTGTCGCGCCGGTGTTAGGATGGCGATCATGAGCGATGTAGATGCTCACGACGTGTCCGTTGGTGTTCAGCTTCCAAGCGGCGATCGGTTTGGCTGGATCCCACGGTATCGAACCTGCGGGACCAATCCGTTGGGCAAACCAGGCATGATAATCGGCGACGGAGTACTTCAAGGAATAAACGGAGCAGCTTGCAGAGACGTCCTTGCCTGCTGGCCAAGTCACTCTGATTAGCGTGGACCCGTCCCTAGAAGACCATCCGTTCTTTGTTGCGGTCCATCCCAAAACTTCGAAATCCCTGTTGGGCGACTTTTCCGCCAAATCAGGCAAAACGCAGAGATCCAAAACTGGTTTAAGAAACAAATCCAGCTCGGATGGCGCCGCTTGGGTGCCGTTCGCGGCGACCGCTGCAAGTAGGATTGGCGAAAAAATCATCACGTCAGCGAGCTATCCAGCCCCTTGCAGGCCACCAGCAGCTCTTCGACCGCGTCGGTCGAGACCTTGAGGTTGGCCTTTTCCTCGCTCGACAGTTCGATCTCGACCACCTCTTCGATGCCGCCCGCGCCGATCACGGCGGGGACGCCCACATACAGCCCGTCGAGGCCGTATTTGCCCTTCACATAGGCCGCGACGGGGAGGATGCGCTTGCTGTCGCCGAGATAGGCCTCGGCCATGGCGATGCCGCTGGCGGCAGGCGCG
>JBGSYN010000140.1:0-2993 GCA_041750975.1 Geminicoccaceae bacterium
CCGGCCTTTGTAGCGCCTGCTGCCCTAATCTTCGGCCCCTTTTATCTTGGCCTCATTCACGCCCCGTTACGATCGATTCAGTTCTATCCAATGGTGGCTGGATTGGTTTTGGCGCTCGGAACCTTGCTCGATATCAAGGGAATCGAGGGGGATCGCCGCTGGATCGGCGCCGACTCCTTTGCGACTTGGACTTTGCTGACGACCCTGATTGGAAGCTTCGCTTACCTCGTCGCACTGATCTTCTAAAAAATATTGTGGCGACGATGGCGTCCATCAAGTGGTCTTGCGCCAGCCTTTATTCACCGTCCCGTGGCGATAACCCTCTTGAAGGAGTTGGAATTGCGAACATTGACTTCCTGGCTGGCATTGAGCCTCGTGTGGGTGGGCGTTGGCGGTGCACCTGCACAACTTGAGGTGCAGAAAACGGAGCGCCTCAACGGCATCACGACTACTGCTGCGCAGAATTTAGCCATACGGACGGCACAACAACAAGCATCCGTCGAGCCGACCATCAGCACGCATCAGGGTGCGACTACGACGGCGCAATTCGAAGTCTACAAGTCCTTCCTCGCAACGCGCGCTCGTACAGCCGGCATTTCCGAAGCCAACATCAGGGCATTCATTCCTCCGCTCCGTCTTAACGCACGAGCGATCCAGCTTGATCAAGCTCAGCGGCCCGTCTCATCGACCAGCAATTCGCCTCAGTCACTTTCGCCTTACCTTCGAGCGCATGTGACCCCTTCGCTCATCGCCCGAGGTCAATCCCGCTATTACAACCATTGGCCCAGTCTTATTCGTATCTACACGATTTATGGCGTGGATCCCGCCGTCATCATGGCAATCTACGGCAAGGAGACGAGCTACGGATCTGTCACCGGAAACTTCGACCTGCTTGAGGCATTAGCGTCGCTTGCCTTTGAAGGCCGCCGCCGTGAGATGTTCGAAGCCGAATTTTTGGCTACCCTGAAATTGATCGAGGCCGGCACTCCCCGCGAACGACTCAAAGGGAGCTATGCCGGCGCGATGGGCTACCCTCAATTCATGCCATCGGTTGCGCTCCGCCTCCGGGTTGATGGAGACGGCGACGGCATTGCGGATATCTGGGGCAACGAAGTGGATGCGATGGCGTCCATTGGCAATTATCTTCGCGACGCAGGCTGGAAACGCGGTGTGCCGTGGGGGTCAGCAGTCCGCCTTCCCGCGAATTTCAACCGGGCAGCAGTCAGGGCCACGGAGGAATCTCCCCGTTGTCCCGCCGTATATCGACGGCACAGCCGATGGCTCCCGGTTTCGGAATGGAGTAGGCTCGGGGTCGTTCCCTTGAAACAGGCATTGCCGGCAAACGAGCTCGCGGCCCTTATGGAGTCCAGCGAGGGAGCGGCTTATCTTTTGACCGCGAATTACCGGGCAATTCTGGCATACAACTGCTCGAACTATTACGCGATGTCCGTGGCGCTCCTCGCCGATGCGATTGCGCGCCGCTGATCGGATCAGCGAGGTCGTCCTTAGCTATCCCAATCAGGGCTAAACGGTGCCTTCGGGGACTTGTTTAGGAAGATTGGGCGGCTAAAGCCGTCTCGAAATAGGGATTTCCATGCCGAAAGTAGTTCGTCCGGTCCCGCCCTCGGCGCTGCGCAGCTTTCTCGCCACCGAGGCGGCGGGCGGAATCCTGCTCATGGCTGCGGCCGCGCTTGCGATGATCGTGGCGAACAGTCCGCTTTACTCGATCTATTATGACGCACTGCACGCCCCGATCGGACCAGTCCTGACCGACAAGCTTGGGCCAATGAATGCTCATTTGTGGATAAACGATGCACTGATGGCAGTGTTTTTCCTGCTTGTCGGGCTCGAGATAAAACGCGAATTCGTTGACGGGGAATTGGCAACATGGGCCGACCGCCGCCTTCCGTTTCTGGCTGCGGCCGCGGGAATGATCGTGCCTGCCGGCGTTTACCTTTTCATCATAGCCGGCGAACCGGATCTGGTGAATGGATGGGCCATCCCCGCTGCAACTGACATAGCTTTTGCGATCGGGGTCCTGGCGCTGCTCGGCAAGCGCGCGCCAACCTCTCTCAAGTTATTTCTCACGACGGTCGCCATCGTCGACGACATGGGCGCCGTCGCCATCATCGCATTGGCCTACACCGCGGAGATCAACACGCTCGCCCTGGGCGCCTCGGCGGCGATCCTCGCGGGACTCTATGCGCTCAATAAGAGTGGAGTATTGCGGCTTTGGCCCTATCTGATTTTGGGCGCCTTCCGTTGGTATTTCGTGTTGCTGTCGGGGGTGCACGCGACCATCGCTGGGGTCTTGCTCGCGCTCATGATACCAGTGGTCAAGACGCCGGGTACCCCGGACTCACCCGTCTCGCCACTGCACAAACTCGAGCATGGGATCACGCCGTGGGTCGCTTACCTGATCGTCCCCCTATTCGGTTTCGCCAATGCGGGCGTGCCGCTCGCGGGGATCGCGCTGGCCGAATTTGTAGCGCCACTACCGTTGGGAATCGCGGCCGGCCTGTTCATCGGTAAACAGATCGGCATCTTCGGCTCGGTCTGGCTAGCAGTGAAGTTCGGCCTCGCGACCAAGTTGTCGGGCGCCACTTGGCTGCAAATCTATGCCGTTGGGATGCTGTGCGGGATCGGTTTCACAATGAGCCTGTTTATCGGCGCACTGGCATTTCCAGGCAGGCCGGACCTTGTTGAGGAAGCGAAGATCGGTGTGGTGATGGGCTCACTTCTCTCGGCCATCATCGGCTATGCCATCTTGCGACTAGCGCCTATCCGTCACCCTCATCAAGCGGGCGACATGCGTTCAAGTGTCATGAACCAGGACTAGGCATCTCATCCAATCATGGAACGGGCCAAGCCCAAGGGGCGCAACTGGATGGAAACAGGTTTCGACACTGCTGTTGAACGGCAGCTATCGAGACCTTGTTCCGAGGTGCTCAATGGCTGGAATGGGCGTATTCCGCCGTGGCCGGAAATGGCCG
>JBGSYN010000141.1:0-7605 GCA_041750975.1 Geminicoccaceae bacterium
ATGCTAGGCTGAAACGATCGTGTCATGATCCAAGGAGTCCGGAGTGATGGGCGAATTCGTTGGCGATCCGAGTACCGGGAAGTCTCAACCCCTGACGCCACCCCTCAAAAATCGTGGCCCCAAGACCCCCGAAGGCAAGGCCAGATCGGCGATGAATGCGCTGAAGCACGGGCTTCGGGCGGAGAAGTTTCGGTTGTTGCCGGAGGAGTCGGTCGAGGAGTTCGTGGCGTTCGCGGCGGAGATCAGGAAGGATCTAAAGCCTAGGGATGCGATGGAACGGCAGTTCGTCGAGGCGATTGTCATCGCCTTCTGGCGAGAAGTGCGGGCGGACCGAATGGAGGCCGACGTCATGTCCGACATGCCGCCGAAAAGCCCGGATCGGGTGCATGGCAGCAATCTGGTGAACAAGCCCGAGAATCGGGCGTCGCTTGCGACCATGCTACGCTATCGCGGTCAGGTATCGATGGACCTCAAGCTTGCGCTTGCCAATTTCGCAGACCATCGCAAGGCGCGCGGATCGGTGCCCGCTGACGATTACACGAACGATTTCCAGCCTGCCGCCGAGCCAGCGAATCAAAACTGTACGAACGATTTCTCCCCCCTCCCGGAGCCAGCCTCGGAACCCGCCAACGAGAATTGCACAAACGAATTAGTAGCCGAGTCCCCACCGGCCAACGCAATTTACACAAACGATTTGTCGACTTTCGAAGAAGGGGCATTCACGCCCCCACCCACACCCGAACCAACATCGCGCGGAGAGGGCGAGAGGGGCGCGCCGCCCCTTTCGCAAACCCTTTCTACCACGGAATGCACGAACGATTTATTGTTGCCTACTCCTCAGCCTTCCCCGCAGCGGCCGGTCGTGCATCGCAGGGAGAAGGTGCCGTTGCATCATCGGCGGTGGTGGTGAGGTTCGAGCCATCGAAACGGGAAGGACTATTCGCGCGGGGCTTTCTTGTTGAGGATACGCTGCAGGGTGCGGCGATGCATATTGAGGCGGCGCGCGGTTTCCGAGACATTGCGATTGCATTGCTCGAAGACGCGTTGGATGTGCTCCCAGCGTACGCGGTCCGCGGACATCGGATTGACGGGCGGCGGCGGCAGGCTGCTGCCGGTGCTCAAAAGCGCATTGATCACGTCGTCCGCGTCGGCGGGCTTGGCGAGGTAATCGACGGCTCCGGCCTTCACTGCGGCGACCGCGGTGGCGATGTTGCCGTAGCCCGTCAAGATGACGATCCGGACCTTGGGATGCAATTCGCGCACCCGTTTGACGAGTTCGACGCCGCTGCCGTCCTCGAGCCTGAGATCCAGCACCGCGTAGTCGGGCCGGATGGTATGGGCGAGGTTCAGGCCTTCCTTCAGGCTGCCGCCCGAATAGACGATGAAGCCGCGCTTCTCCATCGCCTTCTGCAGGGTCCGCCGGAGCGGCGCGTCATCGTCGATCAACAAGAGCTTGTTGGCTTCGGCGGCGACACGGGGGGGTGCCATGGGTGAACGCTCGGCACCGACCTCAAGAGCTGCTTCGATCATCGTAGTCTCCTTCGTTGAAACGTTCCACTGCGAAGGGCACCCATACGATCGAGACACGGGCACCCTCGGATCTGTTGTCAAAATGGAGCTTCGCCCCCGTGCGGGCAAGCAAGCTCATGGCAATGAACACGCCGAGGCCCAATCCGCCATGATCGTGGCGGGTCGAGAAATAGGGCTCGCCGAGGCGATCCAGCACTTCAGGTGGAAAGCCGGGCCCGTCATCGACGATCACCACGCTGAGGCGGCCGGCCTCCGGACGGACCTGTATCAGCACCTCGGAACGGGCGAACTGGATGGCATTATCGACCAGGTTGGCGAAGGAATGGCGCATTTCGGGCGAGAGGATAAGACTGGGATCGGCCGTTCCGTCGACGTCTTCGACTTCGATCCCGACCGTGACCTCGGGTCGGGCATACTCGGCGGCGATGGTCTCGAGGAGAGCTGCGAGCGGAGCCCGGATGAAGGGCGCGTGATCATCACGGCCACGCTTGCTGAGCTCGCTCAAGATGTCCCGGCAGCGCTGCACCTGGGTCAAAAGCTCCCGCACATCCTCGCCGTGCCGGTCGTTTTCCGGGATTTCGTGCACGAGGTCCTTGGCGATGACGTTGATGGTGGCGAGCGGCGATCCGAGCAAATGCGCTTCGGCCGCAGCCTGGGCACCGAGTGCCGAGATCTCGCGCTCCCGGGCGAGGGCGAGCTGGGTTGCCGCAAGAGCATTGGCCTGACGCCGTGCCTCTTCGGATATGCGCCACGTATAGCCGGAGATGAGCACGGTGGCGAGGCTGAGCGAGGTCCATTCCGCCACCAGGAACAGAACCGGCAATCGCAGCCCGCCATCGATCCAGGGCAGTTCCCCCGGCCAGAACGCGATGATCGCGATGGCCACCTGGGTCAGCAGGGTCAGGAACGTGACCGCATTGCGGCCGAGCGTGCCGGCGGCGAGCGCAACCGGCACCAGAAGGAGGATGGCAAAGGGGTTCTGCAGACCGCCGGTCAGTTCGAGCATCACGGTCAGCTGCACGATATCGTAGGCGAAGAGCAGGGCTGCGGCTCGCTCGGTCAATCTTGTCGTGGCATGACGGCCGCTGGCGAGCCAGATATTGACGGCGGCCGAGAAGGCGATCGCGCCGACCAGCGGAATCAAGGGGAGGTCGATGCCCAACGAGAAATGGACGAAGAGCACCGTAAAGAGCTGTCCGCATACGGCGACCCAGCGGGTCAGCGTCACGGTTTCGAGGCGCACGGCACCATGCGCCCCGAGCTCGAAATCCATGAACCCCGGTTGGTGCAGCCAGGCACCCAGCTTTTGCCGCCACTCGGCGGTGTTCAAGAGGTTCATCAGTGAGACTAGGGCCGAGGCCCATCGCTTTCGGGAAGCCGGCATGGGGGAAACCGGCATGGGTGACGGTTTGCTCATGGTGATACGCGCCGCCGATGTCTAAGGTTTTGCGAAAGGTCGGCGTCTCAGACGAGGTGGTAATGCGGGAATGATACTAACCCGAGAGTCATTGCGGACAGGCTTCCTGCAACAGCTTGTCGCGCGTGGCGGCGATTCGATCAAGTTCCTGAGTGAGGAGGAACTGGCCGAAACCCGGCGACGGGTCCTCCTCGAGCACGAACCCGGCCAGGATCTCTGGCTCTTTGCCTATGGCTCGCTGATCTGGAACCCGGCCTTCCATTTCGTCGCCAGAGAGCCCGCGAGGCTCGCCGGCTATCATCGCCGTTTTTGCCTGTGGACCCATCTCGGCCGCGGTTCCAAGGAATGTCCGGGCCTGATCCTGGGGCTCGATCGCGGCGGCTCCTGCCGGGGCGTCGCCTTTCGGATCGCCCACCCGAAGATCGAGACCGAGCTCGAGATCGTCTGGCGGCGCGAGATGCTGTCGGCCGCCTACCGGCCGACCTGGGTCAAGCTGCAGACCGCATCGGGTCCCTGTCAGGCGCTGACCTTCGTCATCAACCGCAAGCATGAGCGTTATGCGGGGCGGCTGGAAGACGACGCCGTGGCCGATGCCATCGCCAACGCCGAGGGACCGCTCGGCACCTGCGCCGAATATCTGTTCAACACGACCGAGCATCTGGCCGAACTCGGCATTGCCGATCCCAATCTCAAGCGTCTCTGCGACGAGGTAGCCGCGAGACGAGCAGAGGCCGGGCCCGGCCAGGATTCGCGGTCGCCTAGGCCTGATCCTTCCGCCGCCTGATCTCGGCAAAAACCTCGCTGTCGGACTGATCGGGCATGCGCAGTCGATGGCGGATCGCAGGGTCGTGCGGGCGCAGGAACGGGTTGGTGCTTTTTTCGAGGCCCAGGGTCGAGGGGATGGTGGGCTTGCGGTCGTGGCGGAGCGTTTCGATCTCGGCGGCACGCTCGCGCAGAATGGGGTTGTCGGGGTCGACGGTGAGCGCGAACTGGGCGTTGCTTTGGGTGTATTCGTGACCGCAATAGATCCGAGTTTCGTCCGGCAGCTGGAGGATCTTGCTGAGCGAGCCCCACATCGCTTCGGCCGAGTCCTCGAACAGACGACCGCAGCCCAGGGTGAAGAGGGTGTCGCCGGAAAACAGCGTATCGGCCGTATCGAACCAGTAGATGATGTGCCCGCTGGTGTGGCCGGGGGTCTCGAAAATTTCCGCCTTGAGGGCGCCGAATTCGAACCGGTCGCCTTCGGTAAGTTCGCGATCGATGCCCGGAATGCGCGCGGCATCGGCCATCGGACCCGCGACCTTGGCGCCGTAGCGGGCCTTGAGTTCCTTGATGCCCCCGGTGTGGTCGGCGTGATGGTGCGTGGCCAGGATGTAGTCCAGGCCACGCCCGAGCTGCTCGAGCCGCTCGGCGACGGGGGCCGCCAGCGCCGGATCGACCACGCCGCTGGTGCCGGTTTGCGGCTCGAAGATCAGATAGATGTAATTGTCGCTCAGAGCCGGTATCAGCTCGACTTCGAGACTTGCCATCGCACCCTCCACTGGTTGTCTTGTCAACGCCGGTCCGGTGTGCGGCGTTCCCCATTTGCGTACAAGCGATTATATAGGTGGGGTCTGATAAGCGGTTCCGGGATACTCCATGCGGCCCGACGTCAATGCTCTGGCACGCTTCTACGACGGCCGCCAGGGCCAGCTCGCGCGACGACTGATCAATCATCAGGTGCGGCAAATCTGGCCGAACCTGGCCGGCCTACATGTGCTGGGGATCGGTTTTCCCGGGCCGATTCTTTCCGCCTGCGAGGAGGCGGAGCGCGCGGTCGCGGTGATGCCGACCACACAAGGTGCCGTATGCTGGCCGGAGCCTTCGGCCAGCCGCACGGCGATCGTTCGCGAAGACGAGTTGCCCTTTGCCGACAGCAGCTTCGACCGGGTCGTCCTGTATCATGCGCTGGAGACCAGCCCGCATGCGCATCGTCTGTTGCGCGAGGTCTGGCGCGTGCTTGCCGATGGCGGGAAATTGCTGGTCATCGTGCCGAACCGGAACGGGCTCTGGTGCTGGAGCGAGGGCACGCCGTTCGGATACGGTCAGCCGTTCAGTCGGACCCAACTACAGACGATGCTCATGAGCTGGCTGTTCGACCCGCAGCAGACGGCGCATGCGCTGTTCATGCCGCCCGTCCGGTTTTCGTGGTGGATGCGCCTTGCGGTCCCCGCCGAGCGGGTCGGCCTGCGATTTCTGCGCCATCTCTCGGGCGTGCTGATCACCGAAGCCGAAAAAACCGTGTTCATCGGCAAGCCGATTTTTGCCGCGGCTCCGGCCCGCCGCCGCCGCTATGTGGGAGTTCCGGAAGGCGCCATGGCGCGCGCGGCCACGCGACTAAGCGATCGGCCGGCAGAGCGGCGCTCCCGAAAATATGCGGCGCGGCGGACGCGCGGCGGCGCCTAGGCGACCTGACGCTGGCGCGACGCTTTTTTGCGCTCGTTGGAATCGAGAAAGCGTTTGCGCAACCGGATGTGGCGCGGGGTGATTTCGACCAGCTCGTCGTCGGCGATGTAGGCCAGAGCCTGTTCGAGCGACATCCGCACCGGCGGCGTCAGCAGCACATTGTCGTCCTTGCCGGCGGCCCGGACATTGGAAAGCTTCTTGGCCTTGAGCGGGTTGACCTCCAGATCGGTACCGCGATTGTGCTCGCCGACGATCATGCCGGAATAGACTTTCTCGCCGGGGCTGACGAAAAGGGGCCCGCGGTCTTCCAGATTCCAAAGGGCGTAGGCGACCGCGGCGCCCTGCTCCTGACTGACGATGACGCCGGTGTGGCGGCCGGCAATGTCGCCCTTGAACGGCTCGAAGCGATAGAACACGCGGTTGAGAACGCCGGTGCCGCGGGTGTCGGTCAGGAACTCGCCATGATAGCCGATCAGGGCCCGCGAGGGGGCATGAAAGATGAGCCTTTGCTTGCCCGCACCGGCAGGCCGCATGTCGACCAGATCGCTCTTGCGCTGCGTCAGTTTCTCGACGACGACGCCCGCGAAATCCTCGTCGACATCGATCACGACCTCTTCGATGGGCTCGAGACGCTGGGATGTCTCGGGATCCTCCTGAAACAGCACGCGGGGCCGGCTGATCGAGACCTCGAAGCCTTCGCGGCGCATGGATTCGATGAGAACGGCAAGCTGGAGCTCGCCCCTGCCGGAGACTTCGAATGCGTCCTTCTCATCGGATTCGCGCACCTTGATCGCGACATTGCCCTCCGCTTCCCGCCGCAGCCGTTCGAAGATCACCCTCGAGGTCAACTTGGTTCCATCAAGCCCCGCATAGGGGCCGTTATTGACCGAAAAGGTCATGGCGATGGTCGGAGGATCGATCGGCGTGGACGGAATGGGCTTGGTCAGGGACGGATCCATCAGCGTGTCGGCGACGGTCGCCTTGGACAATCCTGCCATCGCCACGATGTCGCCTGCCTGCGCGCTGTCGACGGACTGACGCTCGAGTCCGCGAAAAGCCAGGATCTTGCTGATCCGGCCCTGCTCGATGAGATCGCCGTTCCGGTCCATCGCCTTGACGGCCATGTTGACGCGAGCTTCGCCCGCCTCGATCCGGCCGGTGAGCAGGCGGCCGAGATACGGGTTGGCTTCGAGCGTGGTCACCAGCATCCGGTAGGGTGCATCGGTTTCCGCCAGCGGTTCGGGGACGTGCCTCAGAATGGTATCGAACAGCGGCGCCATGCTCTCGCCGGAAGTTTCATGGCTGTCATTGGCCCAGCCCTGTTTCGCCGAAGCGTAGAGCATCGGAAAATCGAGCTGGTCGTCGTCGGCATCGAGTGCGGCGAACAGGTCGAAAACCTCGTCATGCACCTCGGAGGCCCGCTGATCGGGTTTGTCGACCTTGTTGATGACGACAATCGGCCTCAATCCGAGTTTGAGCGATTTGCCGAGGACGAACTTGGTCTGTGGCATCGGCCCCTCGGACGCATCGACCAGCAGGAGGCAGCCGTCGACCATCGAGAGGATGCGCTCGACCTCGCCGCCGAAATCCGCGTGGCCCGGCGTATCGACGATGTTGATGCGGGTATCCCGCCAGACGACCGAGGTGCATTTCGCCAGAATGGTAATGCCGCGCTCGCGCTCGAGATCGTTCGAATCCATGGCGCGTTCGCTGACCTGCTGGTTGTCGCGAAAAGTGCCGGACTGCTTCAAGAGGCAGTCGACCAGCGTGGTCTTGCCATGATCGACATGGGCGATGATCGCAATGTTGCGGATGTTCATGAATGGCCTTGAGCGGAATGAGCGGGGCGTTATGCCACGCATATAGTGTCTTAAGAGCGCGTTCGCATCGCCGCCAGGATCGCGAGGAACGCTATCGTCGCACAGATCGTCATGGCGATCACGGTCGGATAGGGCGTGCCGTTCTCGAGCATGCCGACAATTTGCGCAATGACGGCCGCGGTTCCCATCTGAGCAAAGCCGCCGAGCCCCGAGGCCGAGCCGGCCATTTGCGGAAAGACACTGACGACCGCGGCCTGACCGTTGGGCATCGACATGCCCTGGAAGAATGCGCCGAAAGACATCGGCCCGAACAGCGCAAGCGCAGTCCAATTGCCGCCAATCGCGAGCACGAGCGTGACGATCGCGGCGGTCAGGGAGCCGGCACTGCCGACC
>JBGSYN010000142.1:0-10588 GCA_041750975.1 Geminicoccaceae bacterium
TTGATGCGCTTGCCTAGGCGGCCTTCGGCATGGCCAGTAACGTATCCTTGAGCCCCTGTTCGAGCCGGTCGAACAGGAGGTCAACCTCCTCGGCGGTGATGATCATGGGCGGGCAGATCGCCAGCACATCGCCCGGCAGGGCCCTGAGGATTAGATCGTGATTCTGGCAGTGCGCCTGAATTTGCGCCGCGGCCTTCATCGCCTTGGGGAACTGGGCGCGGCTGCCCTTGTCGGCGACGATTTCGAGGCCGGCAATCAAGCCGACGCCGCGGGCCTCGCCGACCAACGGATGCGCCTCCAGCCGGTCGAGCCGGTCCATGAAGCGGTGCGATACCGACTGCACATGGCCGACAATGTCTTCCTCTTCGTAAATGCGGATCGCTTCAAGCGCCACGGCAGCACTGACCGGATGCCCGCCATAGGTGAAGCCGGTGCCGAACACGCCGAGGCTTTTGCTGTGATCGGCGATCGCCTGATAGATCGCATCGCTCATCAGCACTGCCGAGATCGGCATGTAGGCCGAGCTCATTTGCTTCGCACAGGTCATCATGTCGGGGGCGATGTCATAGGTCGTCGAGCCCCACATCTCGCCGGTCCGCCCGAAGCCGCAAATGACCTCATCGGCCACCATCAATACATCGTGGCGTTTCAAGACTTTCTGGATCTTTTCGAAATAGCCAGGAGCCGGCGGAATGACGCCGCCGGCGCCCATCACCGGTTCGGCGACGAACGCCGCGACGCGTTCGGAACCTTCGGCCAGAATGAGTTCGTCGAGTTCCCGGGCGAGGCGGGTCGTGAAGGCGTCCTCGCTCTCGCCCGGATAGCCGTAGCGATAGAGGTTCGGCGGCGTGACCCGGCGAAAGCGATCCATCATCGGGGTGTCCCAGCCGTCATGCGCATAGGGCAGGCCCGTCAGATGCGATCCGGCGATGGTCATGCCGTGATAGCCGCGCTCGCGGCCGATGATGATCTTCTTTTCGGGCAAGCCCCGGGCGTTCTGATAATACCAGACCGTCTTGATCATGCTGTCGATGGCTTCCGAGCCCGAGCAGCAGAACCAGACGTGGCGCAATGGTTCGGGCGCGATGCTGATCAGCTTGTCGGCAAGCTCGATCACCGGCTCCATCGAGCGGTGCGCGAAGGTATGCGAATAGGGCAGCAACTCAAGCTGGCGCCTGGCCGCCTCGACCAGCCTTTTGTTGCTGAACCCGAGCCCGGCGCACCAAAGCCCGGCCATTCCCTCGATCATGCGGCGGCCGTCATCGTTCTCGACATAGATGCCATCGCCCTTGGTGATGACGATCGGCCCTTTGTCTTCATGGTCCCGCAATTGCGTGAAGGGGTGAACCATGTAGGCGATGTCGCGGGCGGCGAGCGAGTTGGGTGCGTGAGACATGAAATGCTCCAAGGGAATAGGGACTCGGCGCGCGGGCCGAGCCCTCGAATATTGCATCTGACACTAGGCTCGCGCCGGCATCCGGGCAATGGCGGGCGTGCAACAACCGACCGGCCTGGGCTTGGTACTCCGAATGGATGGCGTAGTCTTCAGGATGCATCCTTGCATTCGAAGACGGCCATGGAAGGAGCGAATGCCGATGAGACCGTTTGGCGAACAGCGCAGCGTCATGGTGTCACCATTCTTTTCGACGTGCCAAGCCTGCGGGATCCGCATCTATGGCGTCGCGCTCGTTGTGGTGATACGGGCTTGGCTTTAAGGAACAGTCTTGTATCGTCTGGTAGCTACACCCATTGTGAGCCTTCAGGTCTGCCGTGACCGCGCGCAGATGCCCTCCATGCGAACCTCGAGACAAGAGCCAGTCCTGGAGCCGACCGGAATGTTGGAGCGCCCATGAGTATTTGGGGCAAGATTATCGGCGCTGCGTCCGGTCTCGCCATGGCCGGACCGCTTGGCGCCATCCTCGGTGGTGTCGCCGGTCATGCTTATGACGACTGGCGCAAGGAGCAGCGGCAGCCGAGCCAACCGCATCGTTTCGGCCATGACCCTGAGGGCGAGGCGCTGTTCGCACAGCAGCAGGTCGCTTTCACCACCGCTGTGATCGTCCTTGCGGCGAAGCTCGCCAAGTCCGACGGCGTCGTCAGCCGCGATGAGATCCACACTTTCAAGAACATCTTTGCAATCGACGAGGCCGAAGTCGGTGACGTCGCCCGGATCTATAACGAGGCCAAGCAGCGCGCCGACGGCTACGAGCCCTACGCCCGGCAGATCGCCGCCATGTTCGGCGACGAGCCCGAAGTTCTGGCCGAACTCATGCAGGGGCTTTTCGAGATCGCTGCTGCCGACGGCACGATCGCCGCCGCGGAGCGGCAATATCTGAGCAAGGTTGCACTGATCCTCGGCTTCAACCGCTTCGACTACCAGATGTTCGAGGCACGCTACCGGACGCGGGCCCAGCAGGCCCCGCCGAGTCATGACGATGCGTATGCCGTGCTTGGCCTCAAACCCTCGGCGAGCGATCAGGAGATCCGATCGGTCTACCGTCGTCTGGTGCGCGAACATCATCCGGATGCCCTCACCGGCAAGGGCATGCCCGACGAGTTCATTGCCCAGGCCACCAAAACGCTAGCAGCCATCAATGCGGCCTATGACAGGATCGCCCAGGAACGGAATCTCAAGTGAGAAGGATTGCTTTGTGGGCCGCGATCATGCTGCTTGCCGCAACGCATGTCGGGGCGCAGACCATCGATGGGTGCAATGACGCCACACTCGATCATCCAGCCGTCGCCAACTGCCTGAACGCAGCCTTGGCCCAGGTCGAGGCTACTTTGGTCGAGACCATTCAGGCAGCGGAAGAAGTCGCGCGGGAACTCGACGACGTGACCCGCCTGGACGAAGCCTTGCCCGACTTCGCCGCCGCCAATGAGGCATTCCTCGCCTATCGCGAAGCCGCATGTCGCTCGGTCGGCACGTTGGAAGGCTCGGACGCCGGCAGCGGCCAGGCCATCGCGCAATGTCACATCGATCTCACGCAGCATCGGATCGCGCTCATCCGCCAGTCGGCGGGGTTAGTGGAAGCGAAGCAATGACGGCCGGTCGCCGAATGGAGATTTCGATGGATTCAGCGCCTCAGACATATCTGCCCAAAGCAGTAACGACCATACGGGATCGAGCCTCTGCAATCGGTTTCGATATGGGATCGGATCTGCAAACGGGCCAAATGCTCCGGTTTTTGGCCGGGACCAAGCCTGGCGGACGTATCTTGGAACTGGGCACAGGCACCGGTCTTTCAGCCGCCTGGATGCTTGACGGCATGGATCGTGATGCCCGATTGCTGAGCCTCGATATCGATCCGAACCATCAATCGATCGCCATCGAATTCCTTGGCAATGACGACCGGGTCGAGTTTCGGCTGATGGACAGTGCCGAGTTCATCGAGGCAGGCCATGCGGAGAGCTACGATCTCATCTTCGCTGACTCCTGGCCGGGTAAGTTTTCGCATCTCGAGGATACACTGCTGATGCTCAAGCGCGGCGGGATCTATTTCGTCGACGACATGCAGCACGCGACTGATTGGCACAAACAACATCGGCAAAACTTCGATCATCTTATCCAGACCATCGAATCCAAACCCGACCTCGTGACGCTCCGCCTCGACTGGTCCACGGGGCTGCTAATGGCGACCAGGCGCTAGCGCACTCCGCATTTCCCATATTGCACTCGGGAAAAGGACGTTCAAAAGCGATTAAAGTTCGAAGCCCAGGCTGAAGAGTGCGATTGTGCCGTCATGCCCCTCTTCATCACGAAATCTCGAGACTTCGAGAGCGGCATCCACGCCCGGCAGCAAGGCGAACTCGAGCCCGCCGATCAGGTTCCAGCTTTCGCCCCGGTCGCAATCGACGCATTGGCCCCAATTGAGCGACGCTTCGAGCGGATCGATCTCGGCACGCCCTCCCAGATTGTAGAAAATTCGATGAGTGTCCTCGATTTCCTCGGTCGCGATGCCACCGGCAATTGCCAAGGGGTCGGTTCCAACGGTGCCGCTCAGGCTTACGCCTCGGTAGTTATCCGCAACGGCGATACTCAGTGCCGCTCCGACCTCAAAGTCTTCATGCTCAGTGTAGTAGTTTAGCGTAGCATCGACTAGTTCATCGAACGCTTGGTCATTGTCCCGGTCGTCCCCGTCTTCATCGTCATTGGGCGTGTAGGATCCTGCGAACTGCCAGTTCCGTACAAAGGGCGAATAGTAGATGATCCGCGTATTGCTGGTATCTGTGGCAGTCAGAAAGACAAGTTCCGGACTGTCGATAATATCGCCGTCAAGTCCGCCGGTGCCGACGGCAACGAACGGCGCCATGTAATTGATCACCACCGAGGCCGAATCGTCGAGTCCGAACCTTGGGTCGCCGTATTTGGACCTCAAGAACAAGAATGCCTTCTCGGCACCGGGCGGCGAATTCTTGTCGCCGGTAAGTTCGGTAATGGCGCCCCATCGAAGGTAGGGATCGTCCGTCTGGTATACCGCTTCGATGGTGAGCGTAGCGTCGACTTCGAACAGCTCATTGTCCGCATCGATATCGCGCTTGCCAAGATCGCCCAAGGCCGCAAGGAAGCTGATCTCGCTGGTAATTTTGGTTTCGAGTTCTTGGGCCGATGCCGAAACCGGCGTCGCACCAAGATGGCCGGCCGCGACCAAACCGATCTGAAAGCATCGTGTCGCCATGCGTCGGTATCGTCTCTGTCGGATCGCCGATGCCACCGGTCACGAACGGGCAAAGGCCAGGGCAATCTGAAGTCCCGGATTGGCGTCCTGCGTTTCGATCGTGATATCGTGGAGCTTTGCGATCGAACGAACCAGGCTGAGGCCAAGCCCGCTGCCTTTGGTCTGGCGGCTCCGGTCGAGGCGATAAAAGCGCTTGAACACCTGCTCTCGTTCCTCAGCGGGAATACCAGGTCCGTCATCGGCGATGGTCAGTCTCGCCCGACCGGATTCGTCGGTCAGGCTGACCATGACGACGGTTCCAGGTGGTGTATGTTCGATTGCGTTCTCAAGAAGATTGGCAAGCATCTGCGTCATCAGGGCCTGGTCGCCGTTGACCGCCACGCCCGGGGTGATAGCGCGGTCGAGCGCCCGGCCATGGGCCGTGATCACGGGTTCGAATGTCTCGGTTATTTCGCTCAGGAGTTCCGACAGGTTAAGACGTTTGAATCCGGCGCGACGCGTGCCGGCCTCGATCTGGGCAATTCTCAAGAGTGCGTCGAAGGTGCCGAGCAAGCCATGGAGCTCGGCCTTGGCTTCCTCAACCAGGCTCTTTGTCGCCGCACCCGTCTCATCGCTTTGGTTGATCAGATCAAGCTTGTTGTGCAGCCGCGATAGTGGCGACCGTAAATCGTGGGCGATACCGACCGTCACATTCTCCATGTCTTTGGTCAATTCCTCGATACTGTCCAGCATCGCATTGATACTTCGGGCAAGTCGATCGAACTCGTCGCTGCTGCCGCGGATGGCGACGCGTCGATCGAGGCCGCCAGCCTGGATCGTCTCTGCGGTCTCGGCAATGTTTTGGATGCGGGCCAGAACCATACGCGCCAGAGACAGTCCGGAGAGCAGCGCCAGAGGTACGGAGATGGCAATCAGCCAGAGGCTGCCTTCCTCGACCAGTTGCAGAGTGTCATGCATCACCTCGCCGTCGATTGCCATGGCCAGCCAGTGATCCGGGCCAAGCTGGACGGTTTGCACGAGATGGGTTTCGTCGGGATCGTTGCCGACCGGGATGAATTCCGAGCGACCCTGCTGCAGCGTCTCGAGTGCGAGATTGCCCGCGATCAGGCCGTTGTCGTCGTCGGCAACGCGGTAGGTGATCCCATCCTCACCAAGCTCTGCCGATTCCCGATCCAAGTTATTCAGGAGGCCGGTCATTCCGGCCTCATTATAGGTTTCGCGCAACTCCGTAATTTCGTCCTCGATCTCGCTTTCGAGAGCAAAACGCATGATCCAGCCGCCCGCCTGACTAATCACCAGCAGCACCAGAATGATGCCAAGCGTGAAGATGCCCGTCGACAAAAGGGTCAGGCGGAACGTCGCTGAGGTGACGAAATGGTTAAGTTTCAAGCGAATACCCCACCCCCCGCACCGTCTTGATGCGTTCCGCCCCGAAAGGTTTGTCGATCTTGCTTCGGAGCCGGCTGATATGGGTTTCGACGACGCTAGTCTTGGGATCGAAATGATATTCCCAGACATGCTCGAGCAACATGGTCCGGGTTACGACCTCGCCTGCATGGAGCATCATATATTCGAGCAAGCGAAATTCCCGGGGTTGCAGCTCGATGGCTTGGCCGGCACGCTCGACCCGCCGCGTCAGCCGGTCCATGACGAGATCCCCGACTGTGAGCGTGTCTTTCTGAGCCGCGAGGGGCCGGCGGCGCACCAGCGCTCTGAGGCGTGCCGCAAGTTCCGAAAAGGCAAAGGGTTTGACGAGGTAATCATCGCCGCCGGCATCCAGACCCTTGACCCGATCATTGAGGCCGCTCAGGGCCGAGAGGAACAGAACCGGTGTCTGGCAATCGGCCTCGCGGAGCAGCTTGACCATGTTGAGGCCGTCCATGCCCGGCAACAGGCGGTCGACGATGAGCACGTCGTAATCGGCATCGGTCGCAAGGAACATACCGTCGCGGCCCGTTGCGACATGGTCGACGACATCGCCACGTTCGCGCAGGCCCCGCGCCACGAAATCAGCGGTTTCCCGATCATCCTCGATCAACAAGATCCGCAACTAAGAACCAGCCTCCCGTCACCATCCGATGGCCGATGAAGGGTCGGCCGAAACCGACCCTTCCGTTGGAACGAATTATCCGCTCAAGCGATCACGAGGTCCATGCCGCTATCTATCCCGCTTGCAAGATGGGCAGCTTCATCCATCGGGATCATGCTGCGGCTGACCGAAATGACGAGGTCATTGAAATCGCCGTCATAGCCGGCCTGGGTTACCCTTTGATCCTCGAAGCCAATCAATGTGGCGTCGTCATACGCTTCTTTGAAACCTTCGGCCTCCAACTCGACGGCATTCACCCCGGCAGCGGGATTGAGGAAATTGAAGCCGTCATCGTTGCCGATGGCATTGAAGATCGTCAGCGGCAAAGCTTCGCCATCTTCGTCGGAAACAAGCGGCGCCAGCAAGTCCTCGACATTGGCCGCTTCGCCCGTCAGCATGTTGGTGAAAAAGAGCCCACCTTCCTCGAATTCAGTCAGATCGACGCCGAGATTGGCGCCGTTCTGAACAGCGAATACGCCCAGTGCGTCGCCGTCCTCGACCTCGATGCCGATGGCATCGCCGGCCTCCAGATTATCCGTCGACGTAAAGACGATCTGGCCTTCGCCGATCTCGCCGGTCAGGACATCGAAGGTAAAGACGCCCAGGGAGTCGTCAAAGGCGGAGTCCTCGCCGAGGAAGGTCAGATAGAACTCGCCGCCGTCACCGAGGAAATCGTCGATTTCCGGTTCCTCGACGTCACCACCGATATTAAGTGCCCGGCCATCCGACAGATCGTCAAGCGTGAATTCGACCTCTTCGTTGGCATCCTCGTCGCCATCTTCTTCTTCGCGCTCCAGTTCGATTAGGCGCGGCTCGCCAGGGTCTTCCTCATCAACTGAGACATGCCGCGCGCCGACAAATTCGAAGACCACTTCCGGCTCGCCGTTCTCGTCGAGGCTTTCCTCAACCAGGACATTACCGATTCCGGGCGCGTAATATTTGAACTCGGCGACGTCCGGCTCGAGGGCGGTCCATTCAAGCGTCTGCAAGACGCCCTCATAGTCGGCGAGCGATGTTTCGATCTCCTGCTGGACTCCGACCACCGCCGCTTCGTCGACGGCATTTCCAGGATCGAATTCCTGATAGTAGGCTGTGCCGAACGTGGCATCGCCCTTCATGATCCATCCGGGCAACGCTCCATCAATGCCGGCCACCCATGAGCCGTCAAGATTGGTGCCTTCGAATCTGCCATCGTCGCCATACTCGTAATTATAGGAAATTTCGCCAAGATACCAGACATTGCCGTCCATGTCCTGGGCATAGTAGTCGAGAGTATCCTCGACGATGATGTTATTTTCGTAGGCAGTATCGCGGACAACCAAAGTTTCGAGGCCCAGTATTTCCTTGGTCTCGAAGGTGTAGAATTCGTCGTTCGTTTCGACATCGACCTTGCCGGTCTCGTCGTCCTCGATTTCGGCCCGATAGGATTTGATTGTGCCCGGTGTGACCGGAAAGAAGGGATTGTCGATCGGTTGGCCGGCTGCGAAATCGTCGGCCTTGAATTCTGGCAGAAGAGACATGATCAAGCGCCTTTCCGTTGGGGCGTTGGGTGTGTTCCCGAGCCTGGAGAGTTTTGAGAGGGCCCCGGGACAACCCCACTAAGCGCTAGTCCGGCTTACGGGAGACGAACGCCAGACTTACGGATTGGTAAGGTTCGCGACGGCATTCTCCACGTCCAATTCGATGATTGTGGCCATTGCCACAGACCTAAGGGATTGCCCGAGAGACCGTCGGCGCGATTTAGACGTCCCGATTTGCATGTTCAGCGACCGAGGACTAAGGATTGGTAAGCTTCGAGTCGCAAACGGAGCCGCCGGGAGGACCAAACATCGATGCCTTGGATTGTCGTATTCTGTCTGTGGCTCGGCTCGCTGCTGGTGGCAGGACCGGCGGTCGGTCAGGAATCCCGGGATATTCGCCCGGCCCGTCCGAACGAGACCGTCTGTCCGACGCCGCTTCTGCAGAATGCGCCGGGGTCCTGGCGGCCCCAGGAGATATGGAGCTGGAACGAGCGGATTTGTTTGGGGATGGTGGCGGATCTCTCGGAATATCTGACCGAAGCCCGGGGCGGCTGCAATGTCTCGGAGGTGGGGGGCTGGTCGAAGCGGCGAATTCTGACGCCGGAATTCGTGCAACTCATTCTCTTCTATGAGCCGTTTCGAAGCGTGATGCCACGACATGGCTTCCGTGTCCGCTGCGCCGAATTCGTCGACACCCTGGATCTCTCGGATGGCCAGTTCGATCATGCAATCAAGATCGAGAACTCCTACTTCGCGAAAGGTATCAAGGCGAACAATCTCAAATCCGGCCAGGATTTCTCGCTCGAGGAATCGCGCCTGACTCGTCCCGTCACCACCCTTGGCGAACCATACTCGGTCGTGGCTGGCCGGCCCGAAGCCTTGACGGCCCGGAATATGCAGATCGACGGCAGCATCATTCTCAAAACTGCAAGGTTCGAGACCGGTGCCGATCTCTCCGGGTCGCTGATCGGCGGCAATCTCGATGCCAGCGGCGGTGCAGTTTTCGGAAGGGATCTTAATCTTTATGGTCTGCATGTCGACGGCAATGTGTATCTCAGCCAATCGGTATTCGATCGGAACATAATCCTGGTAGGTGCGGATGTCGCGGGTGAGGTCGCGGCCAACGAGTCCGCCGTCAAGGCTGATCTCAATGCCTATCGGCTGCGGGTCGGCGGTGATCTGCAGGTGCGTCAAGCGCATTTGATCAACGTCTATCTGCTCGGCGCGCAAATCGGAGCCAATCTCGACCTGCGGGACACGAGCTTCGTCGGCAGGTTCGACCTTACCGGCGGCAATGTGGATGGCGATCTGATCCTCGCAACCTCCGAGTTGACATGGGACAAGGCCGATTTTCAAACTTCCAGAAATTCGGTCAGCGACCTCGAGCCGGCGCTGATTCTGAGGAATGTCTCCGCCGAATCGCTGCAGGATACGCGTGAGTGGTGGGGAGAAATCAAGAGCCTCGACCTTCTTGGCTTTGCCTATGAACGGATCGGCGGGCTGAAGGGCGCTGCCCAGGAAACCATGGCGAACCGGGATATCGATTGGATCGTCCAGCAATGGATCGAAAAACAGCCGGAATCGACGATAACCGCGCAGCCCTATCAACAACTGGCGAATACGTTACGCCGATACGGCCATCACGATCTGGCTGACGAGGTGGTCGTCAGGCTCAACGATCATTTGCGGGAGAATTCCGAGAGCTTGGAAACTCGGATATCCTTGTCGCTCGCCTGGCTGTTCGACTATGGAAAAAGCCCTTATTGGGCATTCATCTATTTCGCGCTGCTGGTGCTGATTGGCGGCGTGCTCTTCGAGCGAACGCCCGAGGGTCGGGGCTGGAGTTTTCCCGATCGCTTTCTCTTCACGTTCGATGCCCTGCTGCCGGCGGTATCACTCCGCAAGGCGCATGGCGAGATCGAGATCAAGAACTGGGTGCGATACTATTTCTATTTTCTGCAGATCTCAGGATATATCTTCGTCTTCATGTTCCTGCGCTCGGTCGACAAGATCATCCAGCGCCATTCGTTGTTCTAAGCCCCTGCTGAAGCTTGATCGACCGATCAAAGACCGTCACGCCAAGGTTGCAGCCTTGCCGCTCCGTCACCGCTCAGGAGTAATGCAAGCATCCGCCAGGCACGATAGAGGCGTATCTTCGTCAGGCAGGTCAAGGCAAGCCAGCGCTCGCGCATGCTCGTAACGCGGTCGGTGAGCGCGATTTCGGGGAGTTCCGCCAGCGGCGAAGCCGCGACCGCCATGGCGCGCAGGCACCAGCGCAAGCTCCCATTCCGTCCCGATAG
>JBGSYN010000143.1:0-2790 GCA_041750975.1 Geminicoccaceae bacterium
GGTCAGCCATTCGTGCGCCGGGCCGGTGGTCGTGCCACTGCCGGCACCGAGTGCCAAGGGGTGCCGCTCATCGAACGCAGATTTGCCAGGCATCGTGCAGAAGACCGGTGTCGCGGTCAGTTCGGCGAGTTCGCGCAGAGAGGCAGTCCCGCCAGAGAACAGCACTCCGGCGCCGGCCCAGATCACACCTCGTCTTGCACCGATAAGGGCGTCGGCCGCGGCTTCGATCTCTGCACTCGCCGGCATTTGACGAACCAGTTTCGGTGACTTGTAGGTCCGCGCCCCTTCCGGCACTTCTTGGGCGCAGACATCTGCGATCAGCTCGACCACGACCGGGCCAGGCGTGCCATTACGCAAGGCGTGAAAGGCGCGGCGCATGGCATCGCCAACCTGGTTCGGCGTGTAGATCGCTTCGACCTGCTTCACCCAGCCCTGATAGTTTTGGGCTGCCGTGAAGTTCGGCTTGACCGACAGACGGTCGAGCGCGTTGCCGCCCAGGAACACCAGCACCGGGATATTGTCGGCATAGGCCTGGGCGATGCCGCCCATGGCGTTTTCTGCACCAGCCTGCGCCTGCAACGCGGCGACGCCGAAGCGCTGCCGGTTGCTGATCCGGCCATAGCCATCCGCCGCCATCACCGCGCCGCGCTCATGCCGGAACGCTATCGGGCGGATGCCGACCCGGGCCACGGCCGAGATCAGCGGGTTGCTGGGGAAACAGGACATCCATTCAACGCCCTCCTGTTTCAGGATTTGGGCGATGTAATCGATGCCGTTCATCATTCGTCTCCCATTGGCGAAAGAGGCCTTGGTCTACGATTTGGTATCGGTAAGCAGGGCTTTCGGGTCGACGGCGTTCAGCATTGCGGTTCTGGAGGCAAGATCGCCTTTAATAGCGGCCTGGCATACAATCAGTTTTTCTCTTCTAATTGCCCCCTACGCAATTCAGGTGTGGTAGCAAATGTGGTAAGTGTAGAGAGAATTTCTCCGCATGCCTTTGATTTGGAGGAGTAATTAGCCTTGACATGGCGGAGAGGGAGGGATTCGAACCCTCGGTGAGTTTGCCCCCACAACGGCTTTCGAGACCGTCCCGATCGACCGCTGACTGGGGGGTATGTTACCGCAGTTCATCCCGAGGTGGCATTTCAGGCGGGTCGAATTTGCGTTGACGGGATGAAATGCTGGCGCAGAATAACGGGAGGAAAAAGCCCCGAAAGGGAAAACAAGGAGGTTTTGACGATGAGAGATGACCGCTTCCGGCAAGCGTTTCCATTCAATTGCGGCCACGACACCAAGGGCCGTGGGGCGATTATCGCGGCACTCCTTGTGGGAACGGCGCTGTTGTCGAGCCATGCGTCGGCGCAGGACGGGTCGCTTAAGGTTTGCGCCATCGTGCCGACAACTGAAATCGAATATTTCGCAACCCTGCTCAATGAATACGAAAAGGCCGGGGAAGCGCGAAACATCGAGGTGATCACCATCGATTCGCAAAACAATCCGGCCCGCGAGGCGAGCTCGATCGAGAATTGCGTAGCGCAAGGTGTCGACGCCATCGTCGCGTCCGTGATTGATCCCGCAACCTCGAAGGCGTCGGCACAAGACGCAATGGATGCCGGTATACCATTCATTTTGCAGGGTCAGGAGCCTGCCGATGTCGATTGGGCGACCGGCAATGTCGGCTATAGCGAGGCCGATATGGGACGGCTTGCCGGCGAAGAGGTCGCAGCCTGCCTCAACGAGAAATATCCCGACGCCGAGGCGATCAAGGTCGGGGCTTGCGGCTGGCCGCAATGGCCTTCCACCGTGCGGCGGATTGCTGCCTCGAAGCAGGCGGTCGAGCAAGGCACGGGCAAGGAGATCGAGTGGGTCTTCGAACAGGAATGCGGCACGCGCGAGAAAGGCGATCAGGCTGTTTCCGCGGCACTTCAGGCCCACCCCGATTTGCGGTCCGTGGTCAGCATCAATGATGGCTCGAGCCTGGGTGCGATCGCCGCTTTCGAGGCCGCCGGTATCAACCCCGAGGAACTCTGCATCGCCGCACCGAACAATGATCTCGAAGTGCGTCAGTATGTCGAAAACGGCAAGATCTACGGTACTGTCGACCTCAACCATCAAGGTATCGCCGAAAAGGCGATGGACCTCGTGGTGCAACTTGGCGAAGGCGACGAGATCCCGGAGATGACCTATGTCGATATGATCAAGGTCACCAAGGAAAATATCGCCGAGTGGCTTGACCAATAATCTGAGCCCAGCGTCCATGGAGGCGGTCGTTCTCCAACTCCATGGCGTTTCCAAGGCCTTCCCGGGCGTTCAAGCACTCGATGATGTCACGCTATCCGTGGCGCGCGGGGAGGTTCATGCCCTGCTTGGCGCCAACGGCGCCGGCAAGTCGACCCTGATCAAGATCCTTGCCGGCGCGGTCCCCAAGGATTTCGGGGAGATCGTCTTCGATGGCAAGCGGATCGGCAGCACCGATCCGCACGATGCGGTCGATCGCGGCATCGCCGTGCTCTATCAAGAGCCGGCCCTGGTACCGCACCTCAGTGTCGAGCAGAACATTTTCCTTGGACAGGAGCAAACCGGCAGGTTCGGGCTGATACGGCTTAAAGAACAGCGCCGGAAAGCCCAGGCAGTTTTGGCATCGATCGCACCCAAGCTCAATCCGGCCCAACGAATCGACGAGTTGCGAACGAGCGAGCGTCAGTTGGTCGCCTTGGCTAAGGCATTCCTGCGCCGGCCCAAGCTCTTGATCCTTGACGAGCCGACCGCTTCCATGACGGACTTGGAAAT
>JBGSYN010000144.1:0-29912 GCA_041750975.1 Geminicoccaceae bacterium
GGGGCCGGATCGACGGTTCGGAGCGAGCTTCCCCTGCACCACGACGGTTGCCTCGGTACTGGAGGCCTACGGCTTCCTGGCCGATCAGATCGAGCGGGTGCGTTATTTCACGCGGACCAGCCAGACCACCACGGGGAGCCGCCGGCTACAGGGCTTCAATGCCTGGATAAGCTTCAACGACCGGCAGGGTCAGCTCGTCGTCTCCCTGTTGCCAAGCTGCGTCTTCCAGACCGCCTATGTGCGGGCGGGTCTGGAGCTGCCGGGTCAGGTGGTCTAGCGCAAGGCCGTCCCGCACCGCCTTTGCGGCCCGTGGTGGCGAAACGCATCGGCGAACGCTCCCACCACATCTCGACAGGGAAGCGGGAGCGCTCTCTTTGGTTTCGCCGATTTATCCCAGTGGCGATTTCACCTTGCAGCGAACCTCCCGGACAGTCACTCGCATTGGTATCACCGCATTGGAACCGAGGCTTCCAGTCACCGTTCAAAAAAGGGTTCGATGCGGACCCGGCACCATCGTAACCCCGGCACCATCGCAACGGAGTAACCGGCCCATGCATTTCACCGTCAACGCCCAGTCCCACGAGCTGACGCTGGATGTCCGCACTTCGGTGCTGGACCTGCTCCGCGATCACTTGCAGCTTCCCGGAACCAAAAAGGGGTGCAACCAGGGGGCCTGTGGCGCATGTACCGTGCTGGTCGATGGCGAGCGGATCAATTCCTGCCTGGCGCTTGCCGTGCAGTATCAGGATCGCGAGATTACGACGATCGAGGGGCTGGGCACCGAGGAGGCGATGCATCCGCTGCAGCGCGCATTCATCGACCATGACGGTTTCCAGTGTGGTTATTGCACGCCGGGGCAGATCTGCTCGGCCGTGGGGATGATGGCGGAGGTCAAGCGCGGCGTGCCGAGCGTGCTGACCGACGACCTGGAAGCCGAAACCATCAACCTCACCCATGACGAGTTGCGCGAGCGGATGAGTGGCAATCTGTGCCGTTGCGGCGCGCATAATGGGATCATCGAGGCGATCCGAACCACCGTTGCGGCGGAGGGAGGACGATGATCGAGCCCAGCTACGCGCGCGCCCAGGACACCTCGCAAGCGATCGAATTAGCCAGGACGCGCACCAACGCCAAATATCTCGGCGGTGGCACCAACCTTGTCGACTTGATGCGAGAGATGATCGAGCGGCCTGGGACGCTCGTCGACGTGAGCGGCATTTCGCGAGACATCGAGCCGCGTGGCGATGGCAGCATCCTGATCGGCGCCGGCGTCACGAACACAGCACTCGCCGCCGATCATGCGGTGCGCGAGCGCTTTCCCCTGCTGGCCCGCGAGATCTTCGCCGGTGCGTCCGCCCAAATCAGGAACATGGCGACGGTTGGCGGCAATATCCTGCAGCGCACCCGGTGCTACTATTTTTACGACGACGCCGCCCGCTGCAACAAGCGGGAGCCCGGCGCCGGCTGCGACGCGATCGATGGCTTCAATCGCATTCATGCGATCCTTGGCGCCTCCTCTTCCTGTGTCGCGACACATCCGTCGGACATGTGCGTAGCGCTCGCGGCACTCGACGCGATCGTGCACCTCAAGGGCCCCAACGGCCCGCGGACGCTGCCGCTGGTCGACCTGCATCGTCTGCCCGGCGAGCGGCCCGATGTCGAGACCGAACTGGAGCCGGGCGAACTTATCACCGCGGTCGAACTGCCGCCGCTGCCGTTCGCCAAAAGGTCAACGTACCGCAAGGTGCGCGATCGCGCGAGCTACGCCTTCGCGCTGGTCTCGGTCGCTGCGGCGGTCGAGCTGGGCGACGATGGCGCGATCCGCGATGTCCGGCTGGCGCTGGGCGGCGTCGCCCACAAGCCGTGGCGCGCCGCGAAGGCGGAAGATGAGTTACGTGGCAAGCCGGCGATTGCCGAGGTCTTCCGTGTGGCCGCCGAGGCCGAACTCGCCGTCGCCGCACCCCTTCGACACAATGCTTTCAAGCCCGAACTCGCGCGGCGCACCATTGTCGCCGTGCTCGAAGAACTGACGGGGGAGACCCGATGAGCTTTGCCGAGAACACTGCATCCACGCGCTGGACACCGGGCGGACAGCCGGACCGGCTGATCAACAAGCCGGGTGCCATCGGCCGCTCGCTGCCTCGGATCGACGGGCCGCAAAAGGTGACGGGCCGCGCCCGCTTCGCCGCCGAGGTGCCCCGGGAAGGGCTAACATACGCTGCAATCGTGACCTCGACCATCGCGCGCGGCCGCATTGTGTCGCTCGACATCTCCAGCGCCGAGGCCGCACCCGGCGTAATGTTTGTTATGACGCACAAGAATGCCCCCAAAATGGAACCGCCGGCTCTGTTCATGACCAGTCCGCGCGCGGCGGGCGCAAGCAGTCTCCCTGTCATGCAGGACGACTCGATCCATTGGAATGGCGAGCCCATAGTACTGGTACTCGCGGAAACGCAGGAACAGGCGGATTACGCGGCCTTCCTCGTCAAAGTCTCCTATGCGGCCGAGCCGGCACGCACCCACTTCGATGACGCCAAGACGAAGGCACGCCGTCCCGAAACGGTGCTGGGCCAGCCGCCCGTGATCGAGATCGGCGATGCCGAGGCCGCGCTCGCCTCCGCGCCGCACAGGGTGGACCGAGCCTACAGGACGCCCCGCCACAGTCACAACGCGATCGAGCCGCATGCGCTGACTTGCTGGTGGGAGGGCGACGACCTCGTCCTGCACGATGCTAGCCAAGTCATGCACATGACTCAATGGACCCTAGCAGGTGTCTTCGGCATCGACGAAGCGCGGATCGAGATTCACTCGCCTTATGTCGGCGGCGGCTTCGGCGGCAAGACGATGTGGCACCACCATTACCTCGGTGTCGCCGCGTCCAAACTCTCAGGCCGTCCGGTGCGCGTCACGCTGTCGCGCGAGAACGTCTACCGAATGGTCGGCGGGCGGACCAACACCGAGCAGCGAGTGGCGCTCGGCGCGAAGGCGGACGGGACCCTCGCCGCGATGATCCACACCGGCGTCACCTCCATGACGCCATACAACGACCTGCCCGAGCAGTTCACCTTCCCGATCCGGCACCTCTACCGGACGGACACCCTCTTCCTCGAGCAGAAGGTCGCCGACATCGACATGGTCGCCAACACCTTCATGCGCGCGCCTGGCGAATCGGTCGGCAGTTTCGCGCTTGAAAGCGCGCTGGATGAGCTGGCGGAGGCCCTTGGTCTCGACCCTATCGAGTTGCGCCGTCGGATCGAGCCGGAGAGCGACCCGACCAGCGACCGCCGATTTTCCATGCGCAACCTTGTGAAGTGCTACGCCGACGGCGCAGAGAGGTTCGGATGGGCCAAGCGCTCGCCGATCCCCGGCGCGCGCCGCGAGGGCGATTGGCTGATCGGCATGGGTGTTGCGACAGCAACATATCCATATTTCCGCCTGCCGGGTGCCGTCGCGCGCATCAAGCTTGCGAAGGATGGCAGGGCGACCGTCGCCAGTGCAATGCACGAGATGGGCATGGGTACCGCGACCGTGCAGACGCAGGCTGCGGCGGACCGGCTTGGATTGCCGTTCGAAAACGTCGAGTTCCAGTGCGGGAGCACAACGCTGTCGTACTTCACGATGGCCGGTGGCTCCTCGCAGACCGCGACGATAAGCGCGGCGATCCACGAGGCGGCGCTCGCACTCACTGCCGAGCTTGTGAAGCTCGCCGGCAACGATTCCCCGCTCGCCGGCTTGTCGCCGGAGGAGGTTGAACTCAGGGACGGAGGCCTCGGCTGCATGGGGGACGCGAAGCGGTTTGAAAGCTACGCCTCCATTCTGAGCCGAGCGCAGCGCGACGACGTGACGGTGGAGGGTGAATCGCCAGAGGCATCGGAGATGATGAACTATTCCATGCACTCCTACGGCGCGCAATTCTGTGAGGTGCGCGTCAATGCCGTCACCGGCGAGCCCCGTGTCACTCGGTTCCTGGGCGCATTCGACTGCGGCCGTATTCTCAATCCACGAACTGCCGCGAGCCAGTTCCGCGGCGGCATCATCATGGGCCTGGGCCTGGCGTTGATGGAGGAGACGCTGTTCGACGAGCGCACCGGCCGCATCATGAACCCGTCGCTCGCCGAATACCACGTGCCGACGCATATGGACGTGCCCGAGATCGACGTGATCTGGACCGACATCCCCGATCCGCATAGCCCGCTTGGACTTCACGGGATTGGCGAGATCGGCATTACCGGGGTGGGTGCTGCGGTCGCCAACGCCGTCTACAACGCCACCGGCAAGCGTATCCGTGACCTGCCGATCACGCTCGACAAGGTACTCGCTGCACCGATCGCCTGAGCACCTTTGGCCCCGGCCGGAAGTCTGGCGGCCTTACGTCGCGTTCAAACGAAAGCCTTCAGGGTAACGATGATGCCCGTCGAAATCCGCCTTGCCCACCTCGACGCCTTGCTGGCGAAGGGTCGCGTAGCCCATGGTCAGGTGAAAGAAAAAATTCGGGAGGGCAAAGAGTGTGAGGTATTGCGTGGCGCCCTGCGACAATGCCGCCGTACCTGCTTTGTGGTCGATGGTCCGCATGGCCGCTCCCTCGAAATGTTCCTTGGTCAGCGGCTCTACGAGGCTGCGAATCGTATCCGAGCGTTGTAGCAGAGCCCTGAGCGTCGGCTCGTCGGTCGGCAGTTCGGGAACGGCTTCACCGATCAACGGATAAATTGTTCGCAGAACAAAGCCCTGAGCCGTCCGAAAATGCTCCCCTGCCGTGAAGGTGTCGGGAACGAGGCGTATGGCAAGCTTCTCAGGGTGCGTTGGCGACAGCTTTCCGAGCATGCCGTCAAGCTGCGCCAGATAGTGTTGGAATACCGGCACCGTCGCCTCGAAGAAGCCAATCTGGTCCATGAGCGCTTCCTTCATTTCTCGTGATCCGGCATGAACCTATGACGAGTTAGCGAACGCGCGAAACCCTCAATGCGGGAGGTCAGGGTGCTGAGCGAAGAGCAGGCACAGGTTCGAGAGATGGTGCGGCGGTTCGCCGATGACGTGGTCCGGCCGGTTGCCACTGAGCTCGATACAACGGAACGCTTCCCCGAGGAAATCTACCGCCAGATGGCCGAGCTCGGTCTTTTCGGGATCACCGCACCGAGCGAGCTTGGCGGCGCCGGTATGGACACGCTCGCCTATGCGCTGGTGATGGAGGAGCTGGCGCGCGGCTATGCCTCGGTGGCGGATCAATGCGGCTTGGTAGAGCTGATCGCGAGCCTGCTCACGTGCCACGGCACCGGGGCGCAGCAGGAGCGCTATCTCGGCCCGGTGCTGAAGGCGGACCGGCGATGCGCCTATTGCATCACCGAAGCCGAGGCAGGCTCCGATGTCTCGGGCATCAGGACGACGGCGGTGCGGAACGGGGATAGCTGGCGGCTCAATGGCGGCAAACTCTGGATCCACAATGCGCCGGTCTGCGATGTTGCCGTGGTGCTGGCGCGCACAGATCCGGCTGCCGGCCATCGCGGCATGAGCATTTTTCTGGTCGATGCCGACCGTCCCGGCGTCGAGCGGGGTGCGAAGGAACACAAGATGGGGCAGCGGGCGTCGCCGGTGGGAGCGCTCGGTTTCAGCGATGTCGAGCTGCCGGCGGACGCCATGCTGGGCGAGGAAAACCGCGGTTTCTACATGATGATGAGCGTTCTCGACAAAGGCCGTATCGGCATCGCCGCCCTTGCGACCGGCATCGCCCAGGCGGGGCTCGAGGCTTGCCTCGATTATGCGACGACGCGGCGGCAATTCGGCCTGGCCATCGCCGAATTCCAGGGTGTGCAATGGATGCTCGCGGACATGGCGAAAGACATCGCGGCAGCACGTCTCTTGGTGCATGACGCGGCAGCTCGCTTCGATCGCGGCGAGCGGGCCACGGCGGCGTGCTCGATGGCCAAGTGCTTCGCCAGCGACATGGCCGTCGAGCATACCGCCAATGCGGTCCAGATCTTCGGCGGCAGCGGCTATATCCGGGGCTTCGAGGTCGAAAGGCTCTACCGCGATGCCAAAATCACCCAGATCTATGAGGGCACGAACCAGATCCAGCGCACCATTATCGCCCGTGAGCTGCTGCGCGATCGGCAGGGCTGATCGATGACCAGGCCCACAGCCCTTGTCACCGGCGCCCGTCGCGGCATCGGCCGCGCGATTGCCATAGCCCTCGCCAAGGGCGGCTTCGATCTCGTTCTCAACGATCTCACGTTGGATGAAGACCTGGAGCGCACACTGGATCTGGTCCGGGGCGAAGGCGCCGACGCGGAACCGGCGCCCAGCGATCTTGCCGATCTCGATGCGCAGGAGCCGATGGTGGAGGCGGCCTTGGCAGCCTTCGGCAGGCTCGATTGCCTCGTCAACAATGCGGGCGTTTCTGTGCTGTCACGCGGCGACCTGCTCGATGTCGGACCCGAAAGCTATGACCGCTGCCAGGCCATCAATACGCGGGCGACTTTCTTCCTGACCCAGCGCTTCGCCCGCTATCTCTTGAGCGAGGCTGCACCGGAGCCGCTCGGATACCGCTCGATCACCATCATCAGTTCCTGCAATGCCGAAGCGGTGTCCACGAGCAGGGGCGAATATTGTGTTTCGAAATCGGCGTTGAGCATGGTCGCGAAACTCTTCGCGGTGCGTCTCGCCAATGAGGGGATCGGCGTTTACGAAGTGCGGCCGGGCATCATCCGCACCGAGATGACTGCCCCCTCCAAAGACAAGTATGATCGGTTCTTCGAAGCGGGCGGTGCGCCGATGGCGCGCTGGGGCGAGGCGGATGAGATCGGCCGGATCGTTGCGGCATTGGCGGCAGGCGCTATGCCCTATTGCGTCGGCATGCCGATTGCTGCGGATGGCGGACTGACGATCCCGAGGTTCTGACCGATGACGACGAGGCTTCGACACCACGATCGCTACGATTATATCCCGATTACGACACGGCCGGATTTCTCCTGGCCCGGGGGGCGGCGCCTCGCGGTCTATCTCGGGCTCAACCTCGAGCATTTCGCCTTTGGGGAAGGGTTAGGTGCCGAGCTGACGCCCGGTGGGCCGCAGCCCGACGTCTTGAACTTCGGCTGGCGCGATTACGGCAACCGCGTCGGCGCCTGGCGCATACTGGCGCTGTTCAATGAACTCGAACTGCCAAGTTCGGTCCTGGTCAACTCGGCTCTCTATGATTATTGCCCGCAACTTGTGTCGGCATTTGCGGCACGCGGCGACGAAATCGTCGGCCACGGCCGGACCAATAGCGAGCGCCAGAGCGTGCTGAGCGGGGGGGATGAGCGGCGCCTGATCGAGGACTGCAGCGGCCGCATCGAGCAGGAACATGGTGCAAGGCCGAAAGGCTGGCTCAGCCCCTGGATTGCCGAGAGCCACAGCACACCCGATCTTCTGAAAGAAGCTGGATATCGTTACAGCCTCAATTGGGGGATGGACGACCAGCCCGTCTGGATGCGAACGCGCGGCGGCCCGTTGCTGGCCGTGCCCTACCCGCAAGAGCTGAACGACATTCCGGCCATCGTCGCCCGCCAAGGCAGTGCGGCCGAGTTTGCGGATATGATCATCGACCAGTTCGACGAAATGCGTGAGCAGTCAAACGCCCAGCCGCTGGTCATGGGCATTGCCCTGCATGCCTATATCGTCGGCCAGCCATTCCGTTTGCGCCAGTTGCGGCGGGCACTGAAACACATCGCCGCCGCCCGCGAAACGATCTGGCTGACCACGGCGGGCGCTATCGCCACGCATTTTGCGGAACTCATTCCCCCGCCGCGCGATCCCCGCTAAACTATGGCATATCGCTTGCTCCCGTTTGAGCGAGAGCAAAAAATCATAGGAGTGCCGTCGGCATGACAATACCCTACCGCCGTTCGATTGTTGCGCTGGCCACGTTGAGCATGAGCGCTGGCGCCGCTGCCTGGGCCCAGGACAAGCCCTTGGAAGGCGTGACCCTTAACATCGCCTCGATGAACGATCCCTTCGCACCGGTGCTGGTCGAACTCGCCCCTGCGTTTCAAGAGGCGACCGGGGCCGAGGTCAGTGTCGACATTCTCAGCTACCCCGAACTTCTGACCAAGGTCACGGCCGATTTCATCGGCGAAACGCAAGGCTACGATATCGTCACGATGGATATCGTCTGGGCCGGGCAGTTCGCTGAAGCCGGCCACACGACCGAGCTTTCTTCCTTCATGGAGCGGGATTCCGCCGAGCTGGCGCTCGATGATTTTTACCCGATCGCAATGGAATCGCTGGGTCAATATGAGGGCCAGCAGATCGCCTATCCGTTGGCCGGCTACGCCAATGTCCTGGCCTACCGCACCGATCTCTATGAAGGGGCCGGGCTTGAGCCGCCGACGACGATGCAGGAATTGCAGGAAGCCGCAGTCGAATTGACCAAGCCCGACGACAACCAGTACGGCTTTGTCGCCAACGGACAGAAGGGTCCCGCGGTCGCGCAGGATTGGATGCAGTATAATTCGCAGCTCGGTGGCTCGATCATGGCGAAGGACGGCTCGCCGGCGCTGAATTCTCCGGAGAACGTGGAATCGCTCAAAGTCTACAAAGAGCTGTTCGACACTGCAGCCCCTCCTGGAGCGGTCAGCTATGACTGGGGCGGGCGCGAGGAATCCTTCCGTCAGGGTCTGGTCGCCAACATGCAGAGCTGGTCGGTGGGCGCCTCGAGCTACAACAATCCCGAGCAATCGCAGGTCGTGGGCAAAGCCGGCATTGCCCTTGCACCGGTAGCGGAAGGCATGGAGCCGACCTACGGCTTCGGCGGCTGGGGTGTCGCCATCAATGACGACATCTCGGACGAGCAGAAGGAGGCAGCCTGGGCCTGGATCAAGTGGATCACCAGCCCCGAGATCCAAAAGGAAATGGCGATGCTGGGTGCCGGCGGCATCATCCGCAAGAGCACTGCGACCGATCCCGAAGTCGTCGAGAAATATCCGTTCATGCCGGTGGTCGACGAATCCTTCGTCAATGGGGACGGCGATTACCGTCCGCGCATCCCGCAATATCCGGAGATCCAGGATTATCTCGGCACCGCGGTCAACGCCGTGCTGGTCGGCGATGCGGACCCACAAGAGGCACTCGATCGCGCCCAGGAGCAGGCCGAGCGCCTGTTCTAGGTCGTAATGGCGGCGTCGACACTCCCTCGGGCGACCGGCAGCTTTGGATCGTTTCTCGGTCTAAGGCGCATGCGCTATGTATCTCGACGCCGCCTGTTCATGGCAATGTTCGGGGCGCCGGCGATCGTCTATGTGATCGCTATTGCGGTCTGGCCGATCGCCCAGGGCATGTGGTTCTCGCTCTTCGAGTATAATCTGTTACGGCCGCAGCGGACCGAATTCATCGGCCTCGAGAACTATGCCCGCCTCCTCTCCGACCCGACCGCGATTCGGGCGATCCTCAACACCTTCCTCTTCACGATCGCAGCCGTGGCGATCGAGTTCATGCTGGGGCTTGGGATCGCACTGCTGCTATGGCGCGACGATGCCTTCAACCGCATCGTTCTGGCGCTGGTTCTAGTACCCCTCTCGATCACGCCGCTTGCCGTCGGGCTGATCTTCAACGCGCTGTTGCAGGCGGAATTCGGCATCCTCGGCTATTTCCTGGCCAATGTGCACGTGACCGCTCCGGGGGGCCTGTTCTCGACCGCCGCAGGTGCGATGACGGCCTTGATCACGATCGATGTCTGGCAGTGGACGCCGCTGATGGCGCTGATCCTGCTCGCCGGCCTCAAGGCCTTGCCGGGCGATGTCATCGAAGCCGCCTCGGTGGATGGTGCGACGGCCGGACAACGCCTCTCTCACGTGGTCCTGCCGCTCCTGCTGCCGGCGATTTTTCTCGCCTTGATCCTGCGCACCATGGATGCGTTTCGTGTCTTCGATTCGGTGTTCGTCACGACCAAGGGCGGACCCGGAGACAGCACCTATGTCTTGATGTTCTACGCCGTCAAGGAAGGGCTGGAATTCTTCAACATCGGCTATGCCTCTGCGATCTCGAACCTGATGCTGCTTTGCATCGCAGGATTTGCTGTTCTTTTCATCATCTTCGTGCGCCGCGCCGACGCGCAAACCAACACATGAGCGCTCGCGCCCGGCAACCTCATATCGTCGCACAGCGGTTAACGCTGATGGTCACGCTGCTGATCTTTCTGGCGCCGATCGTCTGGCTGATCACGACCGCCTACAAGCCCGCGCGCGAGATCTTCGCGGTCCCGCCGCAGCTGCTGTTCTCGCCGACCTTCGCCAATTTCGAACAGATCTTCCGCATCTTCGACGTGCCGCAACTGCTATGGGCCTCGATCCTCATCTCAGGCGCCTCGACCCTGCTCTCCCTGCTACTCGGTGTCCCCGCAGGCTATGCCCTGGCCCGCTCGGGCTGGCGCTGGGGCCCTGCCGTCGCCTATTTCTTTCTCCTGGTGCGGATGGTGCCGTTCGCGGCGACACTGATTCCGTTCTATCTCCTGATGCGGGACCTTGGCCTTCTCGGCAGCTATTGGGGCGTCGTCCTGATCAACGCGGTCTTCAACACCGCCTTCGTCGTCTGGATGATGTACAGCTATTTCCGCTCGGTGCCGAAGGAACTCGAAGAGGCGGCACTGTCGGACGGCTGCACCTTGTTCGGCGCCTTCTTTCAGGTGGCGTTGCCGTTGGTGGTGCCCGGGATCATCGCTTCGGCTCTCTTCTGCCTGATCCTTTCCTGGAACAATTTCCTGTTCCCGGCCTTCCTGACGACCGCCAATACCAAGCCCCTGTCGGTGGCCCTGCTCTCGGCCTACGGCACCAAGGACATTACCTGGGGCACCATGGGGGCGCTCGCCCATTTCCTGGTGCTGCCGATGATCGCCATCACGCTGGGGCTCAACAAATATTTCGTCCGTGGCTGGACCCAAGGGCTCCGCTAGTGGCGCTTGGGTCAATGAAGCCGGTCGTCGAGCGAGGCACCGGTCTCGGGATCGAACAGATAAAGCCGCTCGGACAACACCGAGAGACTGATCGATTGACCGGTCAGGATATCCAGCTCGACCGGCAGCATGGCGAGGCTCTCGCCTCGGGCACGTGCGATCTCGTCATCATCGCTCGGGGCGGCGATCCGCGAAGACACCGCACCGGTGACGAGATGAACGAGCTGGGCAGCACCAAGATGCTCGACCAAGGTCACCTCGGCCTTAAGCGTCGGCAGCCCCGGCGCCGCCGTTGCCAAATGCTCGGGCCGGATGCCCAGAACGACAGCACGTCCCTGTTGCGACCGCAGCCGATCGGCTCTGTCGCCAGCGGAAACGGTGATGTCCTGTCCCTTCAGCGCCAGCACGACCTCGTCGCCACGAAGCGCGATCTCGGCATCGAACAGGTTCATCGAAGGCGAGCCGATAAAGCTCGCGACGAAGAGGTTTTTTGGCCGCTCATAAAGCTCGCGCGGCGCCCCGACCTGAAGCAGACGCCCATGCTCGAGGACGGCGACGCGGTCACCCATGGTCATCGCTTCGATCTGGTCATGCGTGACATAGACCGTCGTCGTTCGGGTCAGCTTTTGAATACGGGTGATCTCGGCCCGCATCGAGACCCTGAGCTTGGCATCGAGGTTGGACAAGGGCTCATCCATCAAGAACGCCATCGGCCGCCGGACGATGGCGCGACCCATGGCGACACGCTGCTTCTGGCCGCCGGAGAGCTGGCTGGGCTTGCGATCGAGATGCTGCGTGAGCTCGAGCATGGCCGCGGCCTCGGTGACGGCGCGGTCGATCTCGCCCCGATCCATGCCGCGCATTCTGAGCCCGAAGCCGATATTTCGCCGCACGCTCAGATGCGGGTAGAGAGCGTAGGACTGAAATACCATGGCGACATCACGGTCGCGGGGTGCAAGATCGTTCACCACCTCGTCGCCGATGCGAATGGCGCCATCGGAAATATCCTCGAGGCCGGCGATCATGCGAAGGGCCGTGGACTTGCCGCAACCCGACGGTCCGACCAGAACGAGGAACTCACCGTCGGCAATAGCGAGATCGAGATCCTTGACCGCCTCGAAACCATCCGGGTAGCGCTTCTGCACAGCTTCGAAGGCGATTGCCGCCATACAACTCTCCAAAATTCCATGGGCTGCAGCATGGAGTATCAAATTTCACGCCATCGCAAAGGGCAAGCACGATGACCGCGCTTCTGGCGGGACGTACCGCACTGGTGACCGGCGCGGGTACCGGCATCGGCGCTGCAATCGCTGCCGCATTGGTCGCGGCCGGCGCCAGGGTCGCGGTCACGGATCGTAACCTCGAAAGTGCCGACACAATCGCGGCAGGGCTCGATGCTGTCGCACTGGCCCTGGATGTCACCGACGCAGCGAGTATCGCCAGCGCTTACGATGCCGCCGAAGCGGCACTCGGCCCGATCGACCTGCTTTGCGCCAATGCCGGCGTTTCGACGATGCAGCGCGTGGTCGATCTGACCGAGGATGACTGGGACTTCAACATGGCAGTCAATGCCAAGGGCGTGTTCTTGACCAATCGCGAGATGATCCGTCGCTGGCTGGAGCGCGGCACCAAGGGAACGATCGTCAACACGGCTTCGCTCGCCGCCAAGGTCGGCGCACCGCTGCTTGCACATTATAGCGCCTCCAAATTCGCGGTGGTCGGTTTTACTCAGGCATTGGCCCGCGAAGTCGCCGGGGACTGCATTCGCGTCAACGCGGTCTGTCCCGGGTTCGTGCGTACCTCGATGCAGGAGCGCGAAGTCGAGTGGGAAGCCAAGCTGCGCGGCGTGACGCCCGAGCGGGTGCGTCAGGACTATATCGACCAGACCCCCTTGGGCCGGCTCGAGGAGCCTGAGGACGTTGCCAAGGTCGTCGTGTTTCTCAGCTGCGACATGTCGGGCTTCATGACCGGCCAAGCTGTCAACGTCACCGGCGGCGTCTATACCACGTAGCCCAGACAGTAAGGAAACCGCATCGTGTCAGCGCTGCTCGGCCTCAAGAAACCCATCATCGCGATGGTGCACCTGCCGTCCCTGCCCGGCTCGAGCGCCTTCGACCCCGCGGGCGGGATGGCCAGGATCATCGACAGTGCCGCTGCCGATTTGCAGGCGTTGCAGGAAGGTGGCGTCGATGCCGTCATGTTCGGCAATGAGGGTGACCGGCCCTATCGGACGAGCGCCGCACTTCCTGGACTTACCGCGATGGCCGCCGCCATCGGCGAGCTCAAATCGTCAATCAGGGTGCCCTTCGGTGTCAACTACCTCTGGGACCCGGTCGCCACCGTAGCACTTGCAGCGGCGACAGGTGCCGATTTCGCCCGCGAAATTTTCACGGGCGTCTATGCCTCGGACATGGGTGTCTGGGCTCCCAATGCGGCCGCAGCGCTCGAAGAACGCAGCCGCCTGGGCCGGTCCGACCTGACCCTGCTCTTCAACATCAACGCCGAATTCTCAGCCGCCCTCGATACTCGCCCAATCGAGGTCCGCGCCAAGAGTGCAGTCTTTTCCTCGCTTGCCGATGTCATCTGCGTCTCGGGTGCGATGACCGGCGAGGGTGTCGCCATGAGCGATCTCGAGCGCGCCAAACAGGCGGTCGGCAGCACGCCCGTTTTCGCCAATACGGGCGTCCGTTTCGAGACGGTCGCGGACATCCTGGGGGTCGCCGATGGGTGCGTCGTCGGCACGCATTTCAAGGTTGACGGCGATACCTGGAATGCCGTCGACGGCGACCGCGTGAAACGCTTCATGGATCGTGTCGTCACGCTAAGGTAGCCCGATGACCATCGTTCTGGGCTTGGATATCGGCACGACCTCGACCATCGGCATCCTGATCGACACGGACGGTAAGGTATTGGCGCTTGCCGATCGCCCGGTGGATCTGGTCGCCCTTCATCCCGGCTGGGCCGAGGAAGATCCCGAGCAATGGTGGGCCAACGTCCAGAGCCTGGTGTCGGAACTGGTGCGCAACGCCGGCATTCAGGCAGGCGACATCGCAGCCATCGGCGTCAGCGGCATGGTCCCGGCCCTCGTCATGGTCGACCGCGAGGGCCGACCGGTCCGCCGCTCGATCCAGCAATCCGATGGCCGCACCGGCCGCGAGGTCGAGGCCATTCGCGGCGAAACCGATGAAGCGAGATTTCTGCAGCGCACCGGCAACGGCATCAACCAACAGCTCATCGCCCCGAAGCTTCGCTGGCTCAAGCGTCATGAGCCTGACGTCCTGGACCGCACGCATCGGATCATGGGCTCCTATGATTTCATTGCGTTTCGCCTCACGGGCGCGCAGGCGGTCGAAAAGAACTGGGCGTTGGAAGCCGGCTTCTTCGATCTCCATCGAAATGCCGTTGCCGAAGATCTCGTAGCGCTGGGCCATATCGAGCCGGAAAAGGTGCCGCCGGTCCGGGAAGGCCATGAGATCGTCGGCGAGGTCACGGCAGCAGCAGCCAAAGGGACCGGACTGAAGGCAGGCACGCCGGTCGTCGCCGGTGCCGCCGATCATGTGGCGTCCGCCTTCGTTGCCGGGGTCGCGAAACCGGGCGATTGCCTGATCAAGTTCGGCGGCGCCGGCGATGTCCTGCTGGCGACGAACGAGCCCCGGCCCGACCCGCGGCTGTTCCTTGATTTCCACACCGTGCCGGGTCTCTTCATGCCGAATGGCTGCATGGTGACCTCGGGCAGTCTCTTGAACTGGTTCGTCGCAACCATGGGCAGCGGCGAGGCGGCCGCGGCAATGGCTGACGGCAAAAAGCCCCACGCCTATCTCGACGAAGTTGCCGCCAAGACCCCGCCCGGTGCCGAAGGCCTCGTTCTCCTGCCCTATTTTCTGGGCGAAAAAACCCCCATCCATGATCCCGCCGCGCGCGGCACACTGGTCGGGCTCGGCCTGCATCATGGCACCGGCCATCTCTGGCGCGCCGCCCTCGAGGCCGTGTGTCTGGGCTTTCGCCATCATCTCGAGGTCGCCCGCGACATCGGCTATCCGGTGACACGCGTGATTGCCTCCGATGGCGGCACCAAGAGCCGCTTTTGGATGCAGATGGCGGCATCCGTGCTCGGCATGCCGGTGCAGCTGTTGGCGGGCCATCCGGGCTCATGCCTGGGTGCCGCCTATGTCGCCGCCATGGGCATCGGCGCTCTGCCCGACTGGCAGCAAATGGACCGTTTCGTCAGTCCAGCCGATATCATCGAGCCCGATGCGGCGGCAATGCCGGTCTATGACGAGGTCTACGGCACCTACCGCGCGATCTACGAATCGCTCAAGCCGGTATTTCCGAAGTTGCAGGTGTTCGGCGGCTGACCCTCCCCAAGTTCGGTGCTAGTAGCGCCCAAGCGGCCCTCAAGCTTCGCATGAAACGCAGCAGCCAAGCGCGCGGCGCGCCTTCCTGACATGAAGGCGCGAGGAAGGTAACACCTTGCGACAGGCCAGGGATTGGAGGCATTAACCCGTGTCACGGGGCTCAGACCAACTCACCAGCTCGGGCCACGATCCGGCCGGCCTTGATGACGAATTCCCTGGGTGGTGCGCCGGCGACCGCTTCGGGGATGTGCGCGGCACGGACGGCGATGAGGTCGGCGGCGGCACCTTCGGCAATGACGGGCTCGGTCCGCTCCATGACTTTGGCGGTATTTCGCGTGATGAAGTCGAACGCGAGGCGCAGCTCGTCATCGGTGGCCATGGCGACGCGATAGCCGACGAGCCGGGCCCGATCGAGGATGTCGCCATTGCCGTAGGGCGACCAGGCATCCCGGATGTTGTCGGAGCCGACGAACACGGTCACTCCATGATCCGACAGCAGTTTGACCGGCGGGATGGCCTTGATGCCGCCCGGGCCGTTGGTCATGATGGCGACACCGTTTTCGGCGAGAAGGTCGGCGGTCCTTTGCGCGCGGGCTTCCGATACGCCGCCCAGCGCGAAGGCATGGCTGACGGCGACCCGGCCCTGCAGCCCGCGCTCCCTGGCACAGCGGGCGATCTGCTCGAGCTCGAAGCAACCGAGCTCATCGGGATCGTGCAGATGAATGTCGACCGGCTTGTCGTATCGTTCGGCGAGGCCGAACACGATTCGCAAATGCTCGTCGACGGAATGGTCGATCCCGGCGGGATCCAGTCCGCCGACGACATCGCAGCCCAGCCGGAGCGCTTCCTCCATGAGATCGGCCGTGCCCGGATCGCGGACGATGCCCGACTGCGGAAAGGCCACGATCTGGATATCGATGAGATCGGTCACGGTTTCGCGCAGCGCCAGGATCGCCTCGACGTGAGCGAGACCGAGTTCGGTGTCGATATCGACGTGGGTGCGCATCGTCGTCGTGCCACGGGCCACCACATGGTCGACCATGCGGCGCGCCCGCAGCGCCATCGGCTCCTCGATCTCGCGGCGGATGGCTTTTTCATTGTCGATCCGGCCGCTGACCGAAGCATCGGGTCGGTGCGGGATCCAGGGCAATCCGAGAAACGTCTTGTCGAGATGGATGTGGCCCTCGAACAGGCCGGGCAGCACCAAAGCGCCCTCGAGATCGAGGCCGTCATCATTGGCGGCGGCCGGGCCGATCTCGGCGATCCGGCCATTGGCGATGGTGATATCGCAATGGCCGAACCCGTCGATATTGGCGTTGCGCAATCGTAGATCGCCGGGATCAGCTGCCATGGTTGGAAGGCATTCGTCTGGTGAGCATTGCGATTGCAACGGAGCCGATGATCTTCGATCATGCAAGGGCGTTAATGGCGTATACAAGTTGGAGCGCAAGACCATGGCAACAGCAGCGACGCTGGCTCGAAGCGACCGGGCCAACATTATGGTGGACGCCAGGGAACTCGCCTTCGAATTCGGCATGGACCTGTCCAACCATTTGCCGATGGTGCTCTGGGCACTCAACCGGCTCGGCGGAACGGTCGAAGATGCCGAGCGGTTCACCGCCAAATACAAGCGGGAGAATAGCGTCGGTCCGGTCAGGCCGTCACCCGGCCCGATTGAGCCTGACAGCTGGACCGACCATTTGGGCGAGCGGGCCTATGAAGCCGCGTACCGCGAATTCTTCGCGAGCGAACTCGAACGGCTCGGCGAGGGCCGCCTGCTCGAGACTTATCTGCCAAGCCTCGCTCCCGGCATTGCGGCAAGCGCGCTCCATGCCTTCATGCGGCTGGCCTATGCCTTCGATGCGCGAAGCCCGGACGAGACCGCCCGTGCACTTGCCTATTGGGCCAGCACATATCTGCGGCTCGGCGAGGGCATCGGCAGTGCCGTGCATGATGCCGAGCCGCTCGAGGTTCTCCAGCGGATCGCCGAGGAACCTGCGTTCCGCGCCATCGAGCCCGAGCGCGACTTGCTTTGGGAATTCATGCGTTCCATGGCGCAAAAACCCGAGTTCAGGCCGGTCCAAGACTGGCTTCGCGTCGATGACGATACGGTCGCCAAGATGGCGCACGCCTCACTGCGGCTCTACGCGGCGGCCATGGATTTCTCGTCGCTTCATGCCGTCACCGGCACGCATTGGCTGCGCCTCGTCATCGCCCGGGCGCGCGTCCCCGAGCCCTTGATCCGGGGTTATTGGCAGGCGATTGCCGCCCTTTATCCGAAGATCGGCTTCGTCGCACCGCTCGGCGACGAGCAGGCGGCAGAGCTGACGGCACGGCCATGCCCGGATTGGCCCGAGATCAAGGCCGCAGCCTGTGCCGCCAGCGACGAGCACGATATCTCGCTCGCCTTCAGCGCCTACGAGGAGTGGCGCCACTATGGCGATCCTCTCTACAAGGTCGTCGCCGCCCGCCGCGTCGGCCTGATCGACTGAGGTGTGAGATTGGTCACTGCGGAATTTTGCGGCTAGAACACAACGCGGTGTCTGGCATCACCATGGCGGCCCATGCAGATCTCATCCAACACCACGCCGTTTCTCGCGGAACTGTTCGTTTCGACGGACAAGCATGCGCGCAAGCATTGCGTGGTGGTCGTCAAGGCGACCTTCGATGTCGATAGCGAGGGTCAATGCCGGCCGGCGCAGGAGCAAGCGCCCTTCATCTACGCCGATGAGCATTTCGGCGACCCCGGGACGACCGCCATTCGCTACGAGAGCGACTTCGCACCGGTTAAACCCATGGCCGATATTCTCGTCAACGCGAAGGCGATCGCCCCCGGCGGCCGGGCCGCAACGAGCTTCGAGGTGGCGCTTGCCGGCCCCGGCTTCACCAAGCGGGCAAGAATTATGGGCGACCGGGTCTGGGAGGACAGCCCGACGGGCATCCGCGCCTCCGAGTCGGACTTCGTCACCTCGCTGCCGCTGACCTGGGAGCGCGCGTTCGGCGGCTCGGACCAGACGAGCGACGAGGTCTCAGGGCATAGCTCCGAACTCCGGAACCTGGTCGGTCAGGGCTTTCATCGCAATAGCCGCATCGAGACGATTCTCGGCAAGGCGCTGCCCAATATCGAAGCCGTCGAGAGCCCCATGCATAGCTGGTCCGACAAGCCCGTGCCCATAGGCTTCGGTCCCCTGGGTCGCGGCTGGCGGCCCAGGATCGGTTTTGCCGGCACTTACGACAAAAGCTGGATGGACCGGAAGCTGCCCTTCCTGCCGGACGATTTCGACGACCGCTATTTCCAGTCGGCGCCAGCGGATCAACAGGTCTCGAAGCTGCAGACGGGCGACAAATATGGCTGCTTGAACATGAGCCAGAGCGGCCGCTTCGTTGTCCAACTGCCTGGCCATGCGATTCCGGTGCGCTTCCTGTTCGAAGATCGAACCGAGCCCAGAACGGCGGAGGCCGACACCTTGATCCTCGAGCCCGGAGCCGCGCGCATTATTCTTGTGGCCCGCACCAGCCTACCGCTGCCGCGCAAATTCACCACTCTGCGCGAGATCGAGATCGGCACGCCGAAACGCCGGCCGACACCCGGCATTCCCCGCTTCCATGGGCTGGGCGAGGCGGTGGCGGCACTGCGCCGGCCGCGATGACACCGCTTCATCTCTCCGCCATCGCCATGGTCTGCCCGGTCGGCCTCACCGCACCAAGCGCCTGTGCTGCCCTGCGCGCCGGGATCGACGGCTTCACCGACCTGCCCTATCTCGACGACGATGGTGAGCCGATCGTCGGTGCGGTCATCCCCGATCTTGCGCCCGATCTGCGCGGCCGGCCAAGGCTGATGGCGCTCGGGACCATGGTGTTCGAGGCTTTGCCGCAACGATTGCCGGCCGGTCTCGACCTCCAGGATTGCCCGTTGATCTTCTGCACGCGCGAGCCGGAGCGTCCGGGCGCCCGCTTCAACAGCATGCTGCAGGAAATCGAAACCGGGCTCGGCATTACCTTCAGGCGCGACGGCTCCTGCCATGTCGACAAAGGTCAGGTTGCCGCCTTCGAGGCCATCGCCCGCGTCGCAGAACTTTTGGTCAGCGGCGAAATCAAAGCCTGCCTGATTGCGGCGGTCGATTCCCTGATTGATGCGCGGAGCCTCAACTGGCTCGATCGGGCGCAGCGGCTTAAAACCAGCACCCAATCGGATGGCGCCATCCCCGGCGAAGCCGCTTGCCTGATTTTGGCGAGCCTGAAGCCGATGACACCGACCAGCGTCACGGTTCAGGGCCTGGGTTTCGGGATGGAACCGGCGACCGTGCTCGACGACGAGCCGCTGCTCGGCGAGGGGATGGCGGCCGCCGTCCGGCAGGCTCTGGCCCAGGCCGGCCTCGAGATGCACGAGGTGGCTTTCAGGCTGAGTGACGTCGCCGGCGAATCCTACGCCTTCGAGGAACTGGTCCTGGCGCAGTCGCGCCTGTCGCGACAGCCGCGGGCGAGCCAGGATCTCTGGCATCCGGCGGAATGCGTCGGCGATTGCGGTGCGGCCTCAGGACTGGTGCAACTGGCCTGGGCCGAACAGGCCTTCGCCAATGCCTATGCGCCGGGACCGACCGCGCTAGCCCATGCCAGCACCGCCTCCGGCGCCCGCGCCGCCGCCGTACTTCAGGGTTGAGGTGACATCAGATGCCACATGAAGTCTATGCCGACGGCTGGGAGATCGCCGGTCAGTCGTGCATGAACAAGTCGATCGCCCGGTTTCCGGACGTGTGCCTGTCGCCGCCCTCGCCACCGGCAGGCCCGATCCCCGTGCCCTATCCCGACACGTCCTTCTCGTCGGACCTCAAGAAAGGCTCGAAAAAGGTCAAGCTCGGCAAGAAGCCCGCGGCCCTGGCGCAGCAATCGTTCTACAAACCCTCGATGCTCGGCGACGAGGCGGCGACCCGCGCCTGGGGCATGAACGTGGTCACGCACCAAATCACGGGCAAGACCTTCTTCCAGGCCTGGTCGATGGACGTGAAGTTCGAGGGCAAGAACGTCTGCCGCCACTTCGACATAACGACCAGCAACCACGCGAGCACGGCGACCACGACGGCCCCGACGCAATCGCTCGACCAGGCATCGCTTGCCAAGATCGCCAAAGGGAAATGCCCCTGCTGCGATCAGGATCTCCATGCGGGTCAGGTTGGCGGCCAACCCGTCACCGAAGAGGAATGGTACGACCTCAACGAGGAAATTCCGGATGATCCGCCAAGGCCGCCTTCGCACTTCGAACGAGCGGGACAATCCTTCGCCAACCCGGCCTTCCCGCGATGGGAGCAAGATGCAGCAAAGCTGAAAGCGCAAAGGCAGGCCCGCAACAACCGCCGACGCCGGGTTGCCGCGGCGAAGGATTGCCCGTCAGCGCCGAAGCCACCGTGTAACGTCTATTTCAAGATCACAGCTGAAAACAGCCAACTCATCGAGCAGGAATGGGACAGAAATAAGGTCGAAATAAAAGAAGCCATGGGCGTCCCCTTAGTCAGAGCGAGCAAAAAGGACAAACATGGCAAGAAAATTCCTGAACGAGGCCAAGTGGACCATCGCGTCCCCAAAACTGCCGGAGGCTGCCCCACCGGTGAGGGCAATCTTCAATCTCATGAAGCGATGAGCGGGCCTTGCCAAGATGCCGATGACGAGCTTGGCAAGGTGCAATCGCAGTGTGCGGAAAAATGGAATGCCGAATTAACCGCTTAGCAAGTTCTGTTTTGTTTGGTCCAACGAGGGTACAGAAAGTTTAAACTTATGGCCTATGAGCGCCCCAAATATTTCTCACAAGGAATCTATAGTTGGGATGGAGTCGGCTACGGCTTTCTCAAAGGAGCACCTTCGACGCTACTTGCAGAATCTGCCTTGGCCGATCGGAATCCCTGGATTTCATTTTCGGCGATACTCCTTCGGGCGCAACAAGGCGACTTCACGGCGCTGCCGAAATTAATCCACTGTCTGCAGGAGACCGATAGTTGGGTGCTCGCGCGCGCCGTCGCCACGCTTTTGGGCGACGCTGGATCGTCCAAGTTGCTTCGGCGCGTTGCCGATGAATTCCATGCAGATCTCTTTGTTGATGAAGTATTCACTTACCAAATAGAGTTGGCACATGCATTTTCTTATTCTGGACTGCTCTGGACAGTTCCTTTGATGCTTGAGCTGCACTTGAAAACGATTGAAGATAGGGATGGAGAAATTATTCCAATACTTCTGTCGGAGATGCTGGAAGCACGGTCAGGAGCCATTGCCACCGGGGCTCGAAACACCTCCGAAGCATCGTACCGCGATCTGGTCATGGGCAAGTTCGATGCATTGCGACGGCAACTCGGCTCTGAGAACCCAGCAGTCTATTACGGTGAGGCCTTTGCCGTCGAAACCGTGGCGACACGTCTCTACAACGAACTTACGAAAGAGCCCAGCAACGCCATAGCGATCGCTGGAGAACGCCATCGATTCGAGGCGTCCACGGGCCTCGACTGCGAGGGCTTTTTCGTCAATCGCAAACCCAATCGATTGCAGGGTGCGGTAATCCTCGAGGACTTCCTGGACGGGCCCGATATCGCCAAATTCAAACCCGGCATGCGCTACTTCTTCGGGCATCCGATTCCGGACTGAGGCGGCTCAGCGTTTGGCGGCGAGGTAGTCGAGGGCCGCGTCGAGCTTCTTCTTGTCGATCGGCTTGACGAAGCGCGGGATGGCCTGAAGATCCTTGGGCAGGACGCGATCCTCATATCCCGTGAAAAAGACCACCGGGACATCTCGTTCGCGCAACAGCAACGCCACGTCATAGCTGGTCTCGTCGCCGAGATTGATATCCATGAGAGCGCCGTCAGGAATCTCGCGCTTGACCAAGGCGGAGCCTTCGCTCACCGAACCGACCGGTCCCAGCACGGTGTGGCCGCGATCAAGCAGATTATGTTTGAGTTCGAGAGCGATGAGAAATTCATCCTCGACCACGAGAATATACATTTCGATCCTGACATAAGGGCCATTCGCCGTGCCGGTTTCATTCCTCGCGGACAAGTAGCGCTTCAACCAGACAACGCACGCCATCCGCCTCGAAATCCAACTTCGTCGACCCCTTTACCATATAAGGCACGACATTGCGGATTAGTTCCGAGCCGAATCCAGCCTCCGACGGCGGCTCCGAGATCGATACGCCGGTTTCGCGCCAGGTAAAGACGAGGCGCTCCTGCTCACCCTCCATTTTCGTCCACGAAATGTGAATGCGGCCACGCTGTTGCGCCAATGCCCCGTACTTGACCGCATTCGTCGCCAATTCATGCACCACCATGCCAAATGCCTGCGCCAAACCGCGATTGACGGGCAGTGAAGCACCCGCGACAGAAGTGCGCCCCTCGGCGCCATGAGCCCTGAGTTCGGACATGACGATATCCCGGAGGTCATAGCCCTCGCCGAGCCCGCTGCGCGAACCGAGCAGGCTTTGACTGCGTTCGAGGGCAGCGAGGCGTTGACCGAACCGCTCGATGAAATCGTCGAGATCGTGGCTGCTGCGGCGGCTCAAGGACATCAGCGAGTTGATATTGGCGAAGACATTTTTCACCCGGTGCTGCAACTCGTCGACCAGGGCCCGCTGACGCAGCTCGGCGTGCCGCCTTTCCGCGATATCGGTGCTCATGGCGACCCACCCCCGCACCCAGCCATTCTGACGATCGAGTGGGGCGGCACGCATCAGGGTCGGATGCCAGTCGCCGCTCTCGGCATGCCAAAGGCGATACTCCAGGGTGATAGGTGACTGGCTTTCAACGGCATCGTGCCATTGCCGCTCGACCTCTTCGCGATCCTCGGGATGGATCGCATCGAGCCAGCCCCAGCCAAGCCACTGCTCCAAGGTTTGGCCGGTGAACGCGCGCCAACTCGGTGAATCCCTGACCGCCAGCCCATCCGCATCGGTGGTCCAGACCGCCTGCGCTGCCGCCTCGCTCAGGGCCTGGAAGCGTTGGTCGCTTTCCAGGTTGGCCACTTCGGCCTGCTTGCGCCGGGTGATGTCGGTGAATGTCACGGCGACCCCGGCAATGCGGTCGTCCTCGCTGCGATACGGCAAAGCGCGGCGTAGATACCAGCGCCCGGCGTTGCTCAAGACCTCGCTTTCGAGCGTTTCCAGCGTACGCAGCACCTGACGGGCGTCTTCTGTGAAATCGCCATCGGCAAACTTCGGCGCGAAATGCGATATCGGCCGGCCGATATCGGTTGGGACGATGTCGATCAGCTCTCGCACCGCCGGCGTGAACCACTTTATGTTGAGGTCCTTGTCCAGGAACAGGGTGACGATAGCGCTGCTGTTCAAGAGATTGTTGAGGTCGCTGGTCTGGTTTTCGAGCTCATCGAGCTTGCTGCTCAATTGCGCATTGACCGAATTCAGTTCCTCGTTGAGCGACTGTAACTCCTCCTTCGATGTCTCAAGCTCTTCGACCATCGATTGAAGCTCTTCGTTGATGGAGGTAATTTCTTCGTTCGAGGCCTGCAGCTCCTCGTTCGAACGTTCCAGATGAGTGAGCGTGCTTCGAAGTTCCTGGCGCGAGAGATCAAGGGCTTGCTCGAGCTCCGTGTCCTGGTTCGGCGCCGGCGCCGGAGGATCCGGTGCCGCAGGGTCGGGATCCGTCCGACTGCGGAACGAAATGAGGAGCCGCCGGCCGTCGCTCTGCTCGCCGGATTCCACCGGCACGATGTCGACCGTCACGGATCTGAACTGCGCGCCCGACTCCTGCTCGATGGTCGTGGTGAGTTGTTCGCCTGTGTCGTGCACATGTTGTGCTACGGCGCGCAACTCGGAGATCAATCCGGATCGCGCCAGTCGCAGCAGATCGCGCGTCGGCTCGCCTCTCGGCTGCCGCAGAAACGGGTCGGTGTTGCCATGAAAGAAAAGGATCTGAAAGTTCTGGTCGATCAACACCGAAGCCGGCGCAAAACGCGCCAGCAAGGTTTGACGGGCGATCTCGGCAACCCCGTAGACTTGCCGCATCGCCGGCAAGGATGCCAATTCCCGGCGGTGGACCTGCAGGGGATTGCTCGATGGAAATTCGATCAGATCGTGACGCGTCGAGCCGACCTTGCGGAAAATGCGCCATTTCTTCGAAATGGTCTCGAAGAAATGCTGCTGACCGCTGGCGGTTTCGCTGGAGCCGAGAAAGAGATGACCGCCCTCGGCGAGGGAGAAATGAAAAAGCGACAGCGCGCGTTTCTGCAGCGACGGCTCGAGATAGATGAGCATGTTTCGGCATAGCACGAGGTCGAGCCGCGAGAATGGCGGGTCCGATAAGAGGTTCTGCGGCGAGAAGATGATCCGCTCCCGGACGCTCTTCCTGACCCTATAGGCATCGTCTTCCTTATCGAAAAATCGCGCCAATTTGTCGGGTGGCATGCTCTCGGCAATGCTCGCAGGAAAGACGCCGGCCCGTGCCCGCGCCAGCCCCTCGGCGGCCGCGTCCGTGGCAAATACCCTGATGTCGATATCCTTCCTTGCGGCCTCCGCTTGCTCGATCAAAAGCATGGCCACGGAATAGGCTTCCTCTCCCGTGGCACAGGCGGTCACCCAGACGCGGATCGACTCGCGGCTGGACCGGCTCTCGATCAAGGGCGCCAGGACGATGCTCTGGAGCGCATGCCAAGCCTTCTCGTCGCGGAAAAACGAGGTGACATTGATCAAGATGTCTCTGACCATTGCCTCGAGTTCGGACGAATCGCCGGCCAGCATCTCGCTGTAGCGGTCCATGTCTTCGACATGGCGAAGTCCCATCCGGCGGTGAACGCGCCGCAGGAGTGTCGAGGACTTGTAACCGCGGAAATCGTTGCCGGACCGCTCGTTGATCAGGGCCAGGATCGACTCGAGGTCTGCGGCCTGACCCGATTCCGGGAGTTGCTCATTGTCGGCCCGCCACAGAAAAGGGTGCGACGCCAACGCGACCAACGCGGCGGCCATGGCTTCCGGCGGCAGGACACAGTCCACCGCACCGCTGGCGATGGCGGCCCGCGGCATGTCGTCGAAGCCGGCGCTTGCCGGGTCCTGCGCGAAGATGACTCCCCCCTCCTCCTTGATCCGCAAGGCGCCGGCAGCGCCGTTGGAGCCCGTGCCGGAAAGGATGATGGCGACTGCCCGCTCGCGCTGGTCTACAGCAAGGCTAATAAGGAAGGTGTCGATCGGATGCCGTGGCCGATCGCCGGCCGGGCGCACGCGGAGAGTACCGCCTTCGATCGTCAGCAATTGGTCCGGCACGATCACATAGACATGATTACGCTCAACGGTCGTGTTCGGCTCCACCTCCAGGACCGGCAAGGTGGTGGCATTGCTCAAGATGCTGGCGAGGTGGCTCTGCCGCTCGGGATCGAGGTGCTGAATGACGACGAAAGCCATCTCGGGTTGGTCCGGCATCGCCTGGAAAAGTTTCTGCAATGCCGGCAGACCGCCTGCCGAAGAGCCGACGCAAACCACCGGGAAATCGAGCGCTGGTTGGCCCGCCTTCGCCGCCTCAGTCATTTTCTACCTTTTTTCCATGGATGGAGCACTGACGATACTGGCTTCGCGCAAGCCATCCTGCAATGGGCTCGATCATCGCGCGGATCTGGAGCCGGCGGTCGGGAACCCGGATTTCCATTGGTCGTTCTAACGGCGCGCCGCGGTCGGCGGCAGCGAACAAGAGGAAAATCGATGGCACGATCCGGTGGTCCGCAGGATATGATGCGGCTTTGGAAGTTCTGGGTGGCGGCGGCGGAGACCGGCTATTTCTCCGCAGTGACGATCGGCGCCAGGAGCCAGATGATGGCGATGCAGATGCTGACCAAGGGCACGCTGCCGCAAGCCGAGAGCTGGCGGATGGTGAGCGAGAAGCCGCAAGCGGCGATGGACTCGCTGTTTGCGATTTGGCGCGCCAATACGCGCCTCGCGGCCAATCCGATGCTGCTGCTGCCCGCGGCCGAAGCCGGTCTCCGGCCCTATCGGCGCAAGACCCGAGCGAACGCCCGGCGGCTGAGCCGTTAGCTGGCCTCCATTTCGGGCATTGGCAGCATCGGCCGTCACCACGATAAAGCCCCCATTACGGCGGCAGCGATCGGATCTTCATGAGGGCCCAGATAGCCAAATATTGGGAAGCGACCAGGGCAAGCTATTGGTTTTTGCCGAGTGTCATGACGTTGGCGGCCATTCTGCTCTCGGCGATCACGACGTTCCTGGACGGGCACCTGACCGATGCGATCCTTGATAAGGTGCCGTGGCTCAGCCTCAACACCGCCGATGGAGCAAGGTCGCTGTTGTCGACCATCGCCGGATCGATGATCACCGTGGCAGGCGTCACCTTCTCGATCACGATCGCCGCCGTCGCCTATGCCACAGCACAGCTCGGCCCGCATCTGCTCGGCAATTTCATGCGGGATACCAGCAACCAGATCACGCTCGGCACTTTCATCGCCACCTTCGTCTATTGCCTGCTGGTACTGCGCACGGTTCACGGCACCGGAGATGGCGCCGGCACCATCGAAATCTTCGTCCCTCATCTAGGTGTCCTAATCGGGTTGGTGCTGACGGTTTTGAGCCTCGGCAATCTCATTTACTTCATCCATCACATCCCGATGTCGATCCATGCGAGCCAGGTCATTGCCGGGATCGGCGAGGACCTCAACGGCAAGCTCGACAAGCTGTTTCCAGGCGGCTTCGGCGGCAGTGGTGGAGCGACCGGCAGCCCGCCGGTCGATCATCACGGCGAGGGCAGCGCTGCGCATGCCACGGCAAACGGCTACGTCACGCATATCGACGTCGGCGGGTTGATCGCAACGGCCCGCGCGGAGGATCTGGTCGTTCGGCTGAAGCGCGGGCCCGGCGACTTCATCAATATCGGCGACATCATCGCGACGGCGCACGGCAGGGACCGCGTCGACAAGGAAACCCTCGCCGGCATCGTCCGGTCGGTAGCCCTGGGGTACGAACGCACCCAAACGCAGGATACCCTGTTCCTGATCCAGCAATTGGTTGAGATTGCGGGGCGCGCGCTCTCACCCGGCGTCAACGACCCGTTCACCGCGATCAGCTGCATTGACTGGCTCGGCAGCGCTCTCGACCAGTTGGGCCATCGCCCCCTGCCGGGAGGTTTTCTTTGTGATGAGGACGGCACGCTCAGATTGATCACGCCAACGCTGACCTTTGCCGATTTCGCGTCCGCGATGTTCGACGATATCAGGCCCTATGTGAGCCGCGACCGCAATGCGGCCATCCACATGATGGGCGTGCTCGAGCGGCTGATCGAGAAGGTCGAGCACCCGCCCTATCGCACGACATTGATCGACCATGCCAACGCCTTGAAGGACGCCGCCGAGCAAGCCCTCCCGGACCCGCGCGATCTCGAAGCCCTCGCCCGTATCCACGAGCGCGCAACGACCCAGGCGTGATGCTCGCGATATTCAATCCGGCGTGCCGGGTTGCTGCGGCGGGCCGATCAGGGGGGTTTTGATCGGTGCGGCGAGGCCGACGAAGGCCACCACCGCCTTGCCCCCGGGATTGTTGCTGTTCGGGTCGGCGGCAAATTTCCAATTATCGGCGGCCCAGAGATTGCCGGACTGATCGACCGCAACACCGGTAATCCGATCCAATGCGTCCGATGTGTAGCCGGTGTCCGGCGAGATCGGATCGCCGGTGCGGAGGCCTTGCGGGCAGTTGGCGGTGTCGGCGCCGCAGAAATGCGAGATACGGGAAAGGATACTGCCGCCTTCACCGATGCCGCTGCCGAAATTGGCGACAAAGACATTATCCTTGCCGTCGACCGCATTGCCCCAGGGGAGCGAGATCCCACCGCCTTCGAACGGCGGCCCCTTGGCGAGGGAACCGTCGGGCTGGATCAAAACCAATTTGCCGCCGGTTCCATCTTGAGCACGGCCGCCATCAGGACATGGGGGGTTGATGACTTGCGAACTCGAGACCCAGATATTGCCGTGGCTGTTGCTGGAAACGCCCATGGGACGCCTGATGCTCGAATCGGCGATCGGCGAAAACGCCACCGGCTTGCCCGCCTTATCGAGGATGGCGATCTTCCCGGTTTCGTTGCCGGTGACCCAGACCCGGCCCATCGGATCGATGGCGACATCGAACGCTTTTTGGATACCGGTGGTCCCGGAGAGGATATTGCGCGCCCTTTCATGCTTGCCGTCAGGATAGACGACGACCGAACCGTTGCCGCAATTGGCGATCCAGATATTGCCGTCTCTGTCGGAAACGGTGCCCTGAGGCCAGAAGACCGAGCCATTGGTATAGCCCTCGGCCGGCGATTTCGGCTTCCCGTCGAGATCGAACTTGGAAATCCGATTGTGCGAGGCGCGCTGGGGCGTCCGGCGGCACGGCGGCGATTCGAAGCCGAAATTGCCGATCCAGGGATTGTCATGAGGATCGAAGGTCACGCCGAAGCCAGGCCCGTCGATGCCACCGCCCGTATAGGGTGAGCCCGGAAAGATTTCGCCATTGGGTTTGAAGCGATAGAGCGTCTTACCCGCACAAACGGGATCGGTGAAGCTATCTCCCGGCTGATAATTGTTGATCACCCAGGGGTTGCCGTACCGATCGATCGCAAAATTGCCGGGACCGTTCATCGTCCCGTCATTGTCGAACCGGAGTGGCAAGGTCCAGGCATTGGGGGCATTCGACAAAACGGGCCGATAGAAGACGTGCCCCGCTTCGAAGACGCCGAACAACGCCGCAGCACTCAGACCTGGAAATTTGGCGAGGTTGCCGAAAGCGGGCCAGCTCTGCCGTGGCAGGCTGCCGTCGGCGGGACGCGCGTTGTCAAAGAGTGCTCGGCAGAATTGCCGATCGCGCACGCAATTGGCCGAGATGTTGGCCAGAGTGACGAAGGTCGGCATTGTGCTCGTGGTTCGGCCGTTGGGGCGGCTCGCCAGGACCGAGCCGATTGCGCCGGTCGCCGGGTCGACCAGATTAAGAAACATCGAAGCCGCGTTCTTCAACCCGACCCGACCGCCTGTCACCTGACGCCCGGCCATGAACTGGGCCAAGGCATAGGCCGATGCGACACTGGTCAGATCGTTGATGACGACGAACTCTTCGCGAGGCACCGTCCCGACTATGGTCGACAGCGCCACGGGCCCTCGTCGCGCCACCAGATAGAGAACCGCTTCGGTGTCATGCGGCGCAAAATAGGGGATCCGGAAGTATCCGTTCGGGCCGCTCTTGGTTTGGCCGAGAACTTTGGCCTGGCGCGGTCCGGGGTGAGCCGCATCGCGGCTCGAAGCCTCAAAGAGCGTGACGTCGATCGCGCCAATTCGCATCTCACCGCTCTCGACCCGGCCCCTCACGTCCGCATCGAAGGCGACAGCAGTACCGCCGGCGGTCAAGCAGAGGGTCAATGTCAAAGCCAGAGCCCAGACAACGCGAAAAATCCTGAGAGCAGACAACATCGCCGACCTCTCCCCCGTAAGATGTTTATCGTTACCATCTGACGATGGGCGAGCGTATTTACGCTGTCAAGATTTCCAATACTTCTTCAAGTGCGCGTTAAGGTTATCCCTTGACCGCACCCGCGGTGATGCCGGCGACCAGATAGCGCTCGAGAAACGCGTAGAGGATCATCACCGGAACGACGGCGATGACTGCTGCCGCCATCAACTCGTTCCAG
>JBGSYN010000145.1:0-5529 GCA_041750975.1 Geminicoccaceae bacterium
TTCAGGGGCGGGCTCGCTCATGTCAACGTTGTCGCCTCCCTGATATTCTCAGGCATGAGCGGCAGTGCCATTGCGGATGCAGCCGGCATCGGCCGCCTTATCATCGAAATGATGACCAAGGACGGCCGCTACAGCCCGGGCTTCGCCGCGGCGATCACAGCGGCCTCCGCCACGATCGGCCCCATCATCCCGCCCTCGATCCCGATGGTGCTCTACGCCTTGGTTTCGGGCACATCGGTCGGTTATTTATTCCTCGGCGGCGTTCTGCCCGGCCTTTTGATGGGCGGCACGCTGATGGCGACGATCTTCCTGATCGCCCGGCGCCGCAACTTCCCTGTGGAACGGCCCGTCCCGCTCAGCGAATTGCCGCGCACGACTTGGCGAGCCCTGCCGCCGCTGCTGCTCCCCGTCATTCTCCTGGGCAGCATCTACGGCGGGGCAACGACGCCGACCGAGGCCGCCTCGGTGGCGGCAGCCTACGCGCTCCTTCTGGTGCTGGTCGTCTATCGGAGCGTGCCGCTCAGGGAACTCTACCGCATCCTCGTCGAATCGGCGCGTTCCGCCGGCATGATTGCGCTTATCGTCGGCGGCGCCTTCCTGATCAACTATGCCGTGGCCGCCGAACGCGTGCCGTCCGCGGTCGCCGCCTGGCTTTCGGCCATGGAGATCTCGCCCCTGGTCTTCCTGCTGCTGGTTAACCTCTTGTTTCTGGCGCTTGGGTGCGTGTTCGACGTCACGACGATGCTACTGATCGTCGTCCCGCTCCTCTTGCCGACGGTGCGCGAGCTCGGCATCGATCTCGTGCATTTCGGCGTCGTCGTCGTCGTCAACACGATGATCGGGCTCGTGACACCACCCTATGGCGTGCTGCTCTTCGTCATCAACGGCCTCACCGGCATTCCGCTCAGGGCCATCATCAGAGAACTCTGGCCGTTCCTCGGGACCCTCATCGCAGCTCTCCTGCTCATGGTCCTGGTCCCCGACCTCGTCCTCTGGCTGCCACGCCAATTCGGCTATGAGGGGTGAGCCTGCGACGGTCGCACATTGTCTCACTTGTTCGCGCATTCCGATAATTGGCTTGCCAAGTGCCGGCACTGCCGGAATCGCTGCATGAGCAATCGCTTACCTGGTTCCGACAAAAATGAGCTCCGATATTTTGCTGGCGACCATAACCTCGCCCGTCGTTCTCTTCTTCGTGCTCGGTCTGGGCGCCGCCCTGGCGCGCTCGGACATGTCGATCCCCGAATCCTTCGCCAAGGGCATCGCCCTCTATCTGATGATTGCCATCGGCCTCAAGGGCGGTGTCGAGATGTCGAAGAGCGGGCTCAATCTCCAGATCGGCGCCGTGATGATCGCGGCGATCGGTCTTTCGTTCTGCCTGCCGCTCCTCGCCTTCACGCTTTTGCGGCGCATGACCGGGCTGGATCGGGTCAACGCCGCCGCCACCGCCGCCCATTATGGCTCGATCTCGATCGTGACGTTCGTTGCCGCAACCGAAGCGATCCGGCTCACGGGCGTCTCGAGCTCCGGCTATCTCGTCGCCGTCGCCGCGATCATGGAAAGCCCGGCCATCATCAGCGCCCTCTTCCTCGCCGGCAGTGCGGCCCGATCGTCGGGGCATATCGCCGGATCGGAGCGGGGCGAACTGGTCCGCGAGGTCGCCCTCAACGCCTCGGTCGTCACCCTCCTGGGCTCGCTCGTCATCGGCTGGATCACCGGTGTCGAGGGTTTTGCGCGCGTCGAGCCCTTCTTCGTGACACCCTTTCAAGGCGTGCTCTGTGTCTTTCTCTTGGATATGGGGCTCGCGGCGGGGCGCGGGCTCAGGCGCGGCTGGCGCGATCTCGAGCGCGGCACGCTCGCCTTCGGCATCATCATGCCGCTGTTGTCGGCCAGTATCGCCGCGTCGATCGCTCTGATCCTGCGCCTGCCCGCGGGCGATGCGGCACTCTTCATGACGCTTGCGGCGTCGGCCTCCTACATCGCGGTGCCGGCGGCGATGCGCCTTGCGCTCCCGAAGGCCAAGCCTTCGATCTACCTTACGCTCTCGCTCGGGATCACCTTCCCATTCAATCTCACGCTCGGCATTCCACTTTATTTGTTCGTGGCCAAACTGATCGGGACCTGAGGGGCAAAAAATGGAAACCAGACGCAGGCTCGAATTGATCGTCGAACGCATGGCGCAATCGCGTGCCGGCAACATCCTGAAGGATGCGGGCATCAAGGGCTACACGGTGCTCGATGCCGTTGCCGGCTATGCCGATGGCCTCGACTGGCAAAGCGATGCCGATATCTCCTTGGCCCAGGACATGGTGGTCATCATCGCCATCGGCGACAACGCCACCATCGATCGCGCCCTCCAGAACCTCCACCAACTCCTCGACGCCCATATCGGCGTCCTGAGCGTCAGCGACGTGCAGATCATGCGGCCGGAACGGTTTTAGCGGGAACGGCGAGGCGGGACCAACTGGGCTCGTGGTTATGATTCATTTCTGCTACTCTCCGATGTCAGCACCAGGGTTGGGGAGACAATGACAAATTACTCTGTCAGTCGCCGGCTCGTTGCGATTCTCGCTGGCGATATGGCGGGCTACAGTCGGCTCATGGAGGCCGACGAGGAAGACGTGCTGGCCCGCCAGAAGCAGTATCGGCGCGAGCTCATCGACCCGGCGATCGACCGGTCGGGTGGTAATATCGTCAAGCTGACCGGCGACGGCATGCTGGTCGAATTTCCGAATGCCCTGGATGCGGTGCGCTGCGCCATGGACATCCAGCGCGCCATGCTTGAGCGCGAAGGGTCGACGCCCGAGGACCATCGCATTCAGTATCGTATCGGCGTCAATCTCGGCGACGTGCTGTTCGAAGAGGGCGACATTTTCGGCGACGCGGTCAATGTCGCGGCCAGACTGGAAGGTCTCGCCAAACCCGGCAGCATCTGTGTTTCCGACATTGTCCATCAATTGATTGCCGACCGTCTGGAAGAGCGCTTCCAGGATCTCGGCACCCAGCGGATCAAGAACATTTCGAGGCAGGTTCGCGTCTGGCAATGGTCTCCCCGGAGACAAGCCACCTTTGAACCCGCCCCGGAGGTGGCGCGCTCGCAACAGATCAAGTTTTGCCTTGCCGGGGACGGTACGCAGATTGCCTATTCCAGTGTCGGCCAGGGTCCGCCGATCCTGAAGGCTCCCAACTACCTCAACCATTTGGACTATGAATGGCGAAGCCCGGTCTGGGGGCCGATCTGGCGCGAGTTCGCCAAGCACTATCACTTCGTCCGGTTCGATCAGCGCGGCAATGGGCTTTCGGACTGGGACGTCGAAGACATCTCCGACGATGCGATGATCGACGACATGGCCGCGGTCGCCGATGCCGCGGCCCTCCATCGGTTCGCACTGTTCGGCATCTCTCAGGGTTGTGCATTCTCGGTCCGTTATGCCGTCGAGCATCCAGATAGAGTGGCGTGCCTTATTCTCCTCGGCGGCTATGCGCGCGGTCGGCTCAAGCGTGGGTCGCGCGAGCAACAACGCATGTTCGAAGCGACCTGCACGATGATCCGCCAGGGTTGGGGCTCTCCAAACCCTGCTTTTCGGAACTTCTTTACAGACAGCTACATGCCCGACGCGACACCGGAACAGACGGCGTGCTTCGATGAATTACAACGGATCACGACCAATTCGGCCAATGCCGAACGTATCTGGCGGATGATTGCGCAACTCGAAGTCAGCGACTTGGCGAGGCAAGTCCAGGTGCCGGCGATCGTCCTTCATTGTCGCGATGACCGGATGATTCCGATAGCCGAAGGGCGCCGTCTGGCGGCACTCATTCCGAACGCCACATTCGTCGAACTCGATGGCGCGAACCATGCCCTGATCGAAGGCACTCCCGCTTTCGAGCAGTTCTTCGCAGCCGCCCGACCATTCCTCGATGAACATAGTGCGCCGCCAACGACATGATTCGCCCCCTGACAGCCGCGGACCGCGCGGTTCATCTCGACATGCGCGGGCGGCTCTGGTCCGCCCCTCGGAATGAGCACGAAGCCGAACTCGGAGCCCTGGAGACCAAGACCTCGTTCACAGCGTTCGGCGCCTTTGCCGGGGAACGGGCGGTAGGCTTCGCGGAAGCGACATTTCGCGAGTTTGTCCCCACCATCGGCGTGATGCCTGCCGTGTACCTCGAAGGCATCTGGGTCGAGGAGGGCTATCGCCGCCGGGGCATCGCAACCGCCCTGGTGCGCGCGGTCGAGGCATGGGCGCTCTTGCTCGGCTGCAGCGACATTGCCTCGGATGCATTGCTCGACAATACGGACAGCCAGGCTTGGCACCGTTGCCAGGGTTTCGCCGAGCTTAATCAAACGGTGAATTTTGCGAAGAAGATCCGGCCTGACCCGTAGCGCCGTTCTCGCAACTATGTTGGCATTCGTGTTTGCGACCTCGCCGTTGAGGTTGTGAACCGCGATATTCGGGCGCCAAATGTCGGGCATTGGCGCCGCGGGCCGGCATTGCAATTATGGCGGACATCGCGTCGGGGGCGTGGTAGATTGCCCAAAATTGTAGCAGAAGAGACGTGCCGAACCGGGATTTCTGACTAGCGATTGCTCAGATCGCTAACCGGTCCGTCGGTTGAGCGATGCGGCACGCCCCTTGCAGAGCGTTGATCGGGTGGTTGGCGCTGCCCGATCGGAGTCCTGACGGAGACGGCATGGCGAAAGTCGAACTTGCGAGTGTCACCAAGAAATATGGGGCGACTACGGCGGTCGATTCGATCAATCTGGTCGTTCGGGACGGCACCTATTGTTGCCTTTTGGGTCCGTCGGGCTGTGGCAAGACCAGCACGCTTCGCATGATCGCGGGCCATGAGCGGATCAGCGGCGGGGATATCGTGATCGGCGAGGATATCGTCAACGCCCGCCCGCCCGCCGAGCGTGGCACAGCCATGATGTTTCAGAACTATGCACTCTTCCCCCATCTCAACTGCCTCGACAATGTCGCCTTCTCCTTGATGATCAAGAAAATGCCCAAGGCCGAACGCCACGCCAAGGCGCGACAGACGCTCGATCTGGTGCATATGGCCGACTACGCCGAGCGCACCCCGTCGCAGCTCTCGGGTGGCCAGCAGCAACGCGTGGCGTTGGCGCGCGCGCTGATGACCAATCCGCAGGTGCTGCTGCTGGACGAGCCGCTCTCAGCACTCGATCCGTTCCTTCGCGTGATGATGCGCGAGGAACTGAAAAAGCTCCAGACGGACCTCGGCCTGACCTTCATCCATGTCACGCACAGCCAGGACGAGGCGATGGCGCTGGCCGATCAGATCGTTGTCATGGTCGACGGACGGATTGCCCAGGAAGGCTCACCGCGCCAGGTTTTCGCGCGGCCAAGCACGTCCTTCGTCGCCCGTTTCATCGGCGGCCACAATGTCGTTTCCAGACGCTTGTTCGAAGCCGCCGATGGTGCGAGCCTAGGCGGCGAGGTGGCGATCCGGGACGACGAGATCCGGATCGGCGAGCCAGGCCCCGACGAGTTCGGGGTCGAGGCC
>JBGSYN010000146.1:0-18132 GCA_041750975.1 Geminicoccaceae bacterium
CGAGAATTACACGAACGAAATGCCGGCTGCTGCCGGGCCCGCAAATCAAAGTTACACAAACGAAATGGCCGCTAGCGATTCCGGGGCTCTACCGCCCTCACCCACTCCCGAACCACCATGTCCGGGAGAGCCCGAGAGGGGTGGGTCACCCCTTTCGGAGACCTTTCCTACAGCAAAATGCACGAACGAATTATTACCCACTCCCGAGCCCGCCTCGCAGCGACCGGTCGTGCACCGCAAGGAGAAGGTGCCGTTGCATCACAGGCGATGGTGGTGAGCGGTCTGCTCGGGATTACGGCAGCGGCGGCGGCAGGGTTTCCTTGACCGGGGCGAGATCGAGTTTGCCGTCGAGGTAGGCCGAAAGGTGCGGGGATTTGGCGAGAGCGTCACCCGATTCGGGCAGGGTTCGGGCGTAGAAGAGGATCGGCACGAGGTAGCAGTCGGGGACGCTGATCGGGCCGTCCTCGAGATCGCCGTCGGCGGCGGCCTTATCGAGGACCTTGATGTGGCGTTCGACCTCGGGGGCGAGTTCGGCGATGCGTGCCTGATCCGGCTTGCCGTCCGCGGTTTTGGCGAAGCGGTGGGCGAACAGATATTGGCGGACGATAACGGGCTCGATTGTGGTCAGCACCATCGAGGTCCAGCTTTCGGCCCTGGCGGCGGCCACGATGTCGTCGGGCATAAGTGCCGGCCCGTCGAAGGCGCTGTCGATATAGGCGATGATCGCCCGGGATTCGGCGAGTTTGACCGCACCATGGCGCATGACGGGCATCCGGCCATAGGGATGGATCTCGAGCAGTTCGGGGCCTTGCGGCCGGGCCGGGACGACCTCGTGCGGGACACCTTTGGCGGCGGCGGCGAGGCGCACCGCCCAGACGAAGTTGCTTTGTGGAAAACCCAGGATTTCGAGCGTGGCCATGATCGTTTCCTCTGGCATGAAGTCTCGAGCCTTCGAGACCGTTCGGTGTGTTGACGTTCGGGCGAACGCGAATTCGACATCAGTGCCTGAGCCGCGATCGCCGGGCCAGCACCATTTCGCGGTGGAAGGTATAGAGGCCGGTCGCGACGACGATCGAGGAGCCTACCAGCATCCAGACGTCCGGGACATCGCCGAACACGAAATAGCCCAGCAGGATCGCCCAGATCAGCACCGAATAGCGAAATGGCGAGGTAAAACCGATCTCGCCGATCCGGATCGTCATGACGCTGAAGAGGTATCCCACCAGAAGGAACAGGGAGGCCAGTGAGAGGTGTGCGACCTGGCCTACGGTCATCGGCTGCCAGGGGCCGAGGAGACAGGCGAGCCCTGCGGTCGAGGTGATCGTGAGGGCCGTGATCACGGTAACGAAGATCGAGGGCACCTCGGGGGAGAGGCTCGGTGTCACGAGATCCCGCAGCACCATGAAGGAGACAGCGGCAAGGGCGATGAGCGAATAGCCGGTAAAGCCGTCGGAGCCCGGACGGATGATTAGCATCACGCCGCAAAAGCCGATCGCGACCGCGAGATAGCGCCGCCAGCCCACCTTTTCGCCGAGGAAGAACGCCGCACCGATGGTCACGGCGAGGGGTTCGACCTGGAGGATCGCCGTGGCGTTGGCGATCGGCATGTTGAAGAGGGCGGTGAGGAACAGAAACGTGGCGCCCGCCTCGCCCAGCACGCGCAGGCCGATCAGCCAGCGATCCCGGCCCCGTGGGCGAAACCTCAGCACACCATAGACGCCGCCGAGCACCAGGATCATGGCCGTTGCGATCAGGCCGCGGACGAAGATCGCCTGGAACATCGGCACCTCGCCCGAGGCGAGCTTCATCAGCGTGTCGTTGACGACGTAGCCCGCCATGCTCGCCATCATGAAGCCGGCGCCCCGCACATTGTTCGGGGTGGGGTTGCCGACGCGAAGCGCGCCGATCCCAGTCCCCGTTCTAGCCATGCCCGATTCTAGCCATTTTCGAGCCAGGGCACCTCGAAGCGGGCGATACGGTCCCCCATCAGGCAGCCGAGATAGATCGAGCGGCCGTCGGCACCGAAAGCGAGGCTCGAGATATTGCGCAGGATGCGGCTCGGCACGTCCTCGGGCGGCGGCTTGTCGTGCAGCGCCCCCGCCTCGTAGTCCCGCTGAAACGCCTCCAGAAAGGCCGGATCGTAATCCTCGAGGATGGTTTCCTGGCGCCCGTCGGGATCGACCAGAACGATGCGGTTGCTCAAGATGCTGGTGATCCAGAGGGTGCCGCGCCGATCGATCTCGATACCGTCCGGAAAGCAACCCGGACCGAGTTCCGCAACGACGGCGCGCCCGACGAGCGAGCCGTCCGCCTCGACCGTGAAGCGGGTCACGCGCTGGCCGAAGGTCTCGTTGACGAAGAGATGGCGCTCGTCGCGATCCAGCCGGCACTCATTGGTGAAGCACAAGCCATCGGCGACGATGCGCGGCCCCTTGGCGTCGACCAGCACGATGAAGCCGTCGGCATGAGCGGCGGTGCGAACCGTGGTGCGGGGCATGACCCGGGTGCTCACCGTGATCCAGACCCTGCCCTGGCGATCGCGCAGGACGAAATTGGTCGGCGGCAGCGGCCGGCCCTCGATCTCGAGAAGAAACGGCTCGAGCGTGCCGTCGGCATGCAGCCGATAAACGCCGCCCCGATAGTCTTCGAGATGAGCGACAAGATAGCTGCCGTCGGGCTCACGGGCGAACCCGTTGGTCTGCAGCAAAAAGCCGTCGGCCGCCGGTTTATGGGCGATCAGTTGCTGCCGGCCGTCGGTTCGGATGGCAGTGACTCCGCCCCTGAAATCCGAGACATGGAGCCCGCCGTCCGCATCGCACAGCACGCATTCGGGTCGTACGAGTCCGGTACCGACGAACCTGACGTCATCGAGATCGAGGCTTCGGGTTTCCATGCGCCATGTCTTAGCGCATCGCTCCGGTCTGGGGAACGGGCGAGCGGCGATCGTGCACCATCAACAGGAGGATGCAGCCGAGACAGAGCAGCGCCATGGCAAGGAATGTCGGTGTCGCCGTCGAATTATAGGCGAGTGCCGTCAGGGCGCCGATCAGGGCCGGGATCACCGCCTGGATCACGCCGATCGCGGCGGAAGCGGCACCCGCCATGCGCCGGAAGGGTTTCATCGCGAGGCTCATCGCATTGGGCACGATCAGGCTGAAGGCGAAGAAGAACCCGGCGAAGAACGGCATGACCGTGATCACGCCAAGGACCCCTGCGAGGGTCAGAACAAGGCCGAGCATGGTCGAGGCGAGCCCGAGCAGTGCCGCAGAGCGGATCACGGTCTCGAGCGGCCAGCGGGCGATCAGGCGGGTGTTGAGCAGGCTGCCGACCGAGACGCAGCAGGCGATCGCGGCGAAGACGAACCCGTATTGGCGGGCGCTGAGGGCGAAGGCGTCCATGAAAATGGCGGGACTGGTCGAGAGATAGGTGACGAGGCCGGACAGCGCAAAAAGGGCGATGCCGCCGAACAGCAGGGAGTCGCGGGTGGTAAGGACGATCCGGTAGGCCCCGATCATGCGCGCCGCACCGGTCGCCTGCGGGTCCGGCTCCCGCAGCGACTCGGCGAGCAGGAACTGCGCTGCGGCAAGGACGATGAGCCCGTAGATGCCGAGAAAGACGAAAATCGCCTGCCAGGGGGCGAATTCGAGGATGAGCGCGCCAATCGAGGGTGCAATGATCGGGGCCAGGATGAAGACCGCCATGGTGAAGGACATGATGCGGGCCATGGCCGGGCCCTCGAAGAGATCCCGGACGATGGCGCGCCCCAGGACCGGACCCGCGCCGCCGCCGATGCCCTGGAGCACCCGCATCGCCAGCAGCATCTCGATCGAGGGGGCGAGGGCGCAGCCCAATGTGCCGAGCAGATAGAGGCAGATGCCGAGGATCAGCATCGGCTTCCGGCCGTAGCGGTCGGAGAACGAGCCATAGAACGCCTGGCCGATGGCGAAGCCCAGAAAGAAGCTCGGCACGGTCCATTGCGCCGTCGTCAGCGAGGCGCCGAGTGCCGCGGCGGTAGCTGGCACCGCCGGCAGGTTGATGTCGATGCTCATCGCCGGCATCGACATCAGGCCGGCCAGAAGGAGAATGAAGCCCGGAGAATTGGGCGCAATGGTACCCGGCCTCATGCGGCCTCCAGGCGCTCGTGGCCGGCCATGGCGGCGATCCGGTGCCGTATGCCGCTCGCGATCCGCTCCTCCGGGGTCTTGCCTTCGCCCTCCTCGAGCAAGTCGTCGGCCGTGGCCGGTTGGCCGAAACTGATCCGGATCGGATGCCTTTGGGGCCAGCGCCGGTCCCGCGGCATCGCCTCGAAGGCGCCCTCGATCAGCACCGGCAGGGCGCGCACTTCGGTCTCGCGCAGGACCCGGCCGATGCCCGGCATGAAGCGCTGCAACTCGCCGTCGGGCGAGCGCCAGCCTTCCGGAAACCAGACCTGTGTCTTGCCGCTCTTGAGCACGGTTTCAGCCGCCTCGATCGCCGCACCGGGGCGGCGCTCGTCGACCGGGAAGATATGGGCGAGGCGCGCGAAAAACCGCCACATCCGGGTATCGAACAGACGGGTCAGATCGCCCGCCCAATAGGTCCGCCGCAACCGATCCGTCGGCAGGGCTGCTGCGACCACCAGCGGATCGAGGTCGCTCACATGATTGGGGGTGATGATCAAGGCACCCTCCGACGGCAGGTGTTCGAGACCTTCGACTTCGAGATTGAAATAGAACCGCATGAACACCCAGACGAGCTTGTGTGCGGCGATGCCGAGCAACGTCATCGCGACGCCGGTAGGGCGCAGCCAATATTCCGGCTCCAGCGGCACATCGCTCGCCACTGCGGCCGGTGCCGCCCCACCCTCGCCCGCGTCGCGCACCGCCACCAGGAAGTCGCGCACCGTCTGGATCTCGGCGACGGTCTCGTCGCTCAACTGTACGCCCATGCCTTCCTGCAGCTCGAGGGCGAGCGACATCCAACCGAAGCTGTCGATGCCCAGATCGAGCTGCAGATTGGTGTCGGGTGCGATCGTCTGGTCCGGGAACCGCTTTTTCAAGAGCGCTTGAGCCCGCACGACCTGCGGATCGCGCAACAGCTCCTTGTCCGCCTCCGACAGCACCACGGTTGTCTTTCGCACTTCGCCACGGAGGTGCGCCTCGTAGATCTCGGGCAGCATGAAGCGACGCAATTTGCCGAGCCGGGTTCGCGGCAGCGGCTCGCCGACAATCTGAAAACCGCCCGGCCGCGCATAGGCCGGCTGATGCTGCGCCACTTCCTTGATCGCCACACCGACCGAATGACGCACCTGGGTCGAGCCGCGATAGCGGATCGCCTCCGGATCCGGCCGCACCAGGGCTACCAGGGAGCCATGGTGTTCGAGGAGGCCGAGTTCGGCGATCGCGGGCTGCTCCAGATAGGCTTGTTCGAGGTCCTCGGGATTGACCTTCTTGCCGCCACCCAGAACGATCAGTTCCTTGGCGCGGCCGGTAATGAACAGATAGCCATCCTCGTCGACATGGCCGAGATCGCCGGTGCGGAACCATTCGCCGTCGACGAACGCCTCGGCGTTGGCTTCGGGATTGTCCCGGTAGCCCTGGAACACGCTGGGGCCGCGCACCAGGACCTCGCCGATACTCTCCTCGTTCGGCTCGGCAATGCGAACCTCGCCTTCGCCCAGGACCCGTCCGGCACTGCCGATCTTGCGGGCGTCGGGCACGTTGGTCGTAAACACGGAGGCCGTCTCGGAGAGGCCATAGCCCGAGCATACCGTCCAGCCAAAGGCCTCGAGACGGGCGTTGATCGCAGGATCGAGAGGCGCGCCGCCCGACACCAAAAGTCTGAGCTTCGGTGCCAGGGCGCGGCGCAGGGGCAGCAGCAGGAACCGGCCGAGCGGCCAGCCGAACCGCTTCTGGGTCCCGAGGGAAATCTTCTGCAACAGCCCGAAAAAGCCCCGAATCGGCGCCGGCCGCTTGTCCAGGTTGGCATCGAGGCCGCTGATGATGGCATCATAGAGCCTGGGAACGCCCAGAAGGATCGAGACGTCGGCCGAACGCATCGCCTCGATGATCTTCGGGCCGGTCGGCCCCTCCGGCATGACGATCACGGCACCCGTAATCAGCGGCGAAAGCATGCCGATGACGTAGGGATAGGCATGATGCAGCGGCAGCGGCAGCAGCGCCCGATCGGCCGACGTGGCGATATTGGCATCACGGATATTGCGGGCGTTCAAGAGCAGGTTGGCGTGGCTCAACGTGAAGGATTTGGGCATTCCCGTAGTGCCCGAGGTGAAGGTCAGGATGGCCGGAGCGTCGGGATCGATTTCCGGAACAGCCTCGGGCAGAGGCTCGAGCAGATCCTCCCAGAATACGCCGTTCTCCGCGTCGTCCGGAGCATCGAGCAAAATGATCTTGACGTTCTCGGCCATGCCGGCTGCACGCAGATCCCGAGCGTGCTCAAGATCGGTGATGACCATGACCGCATCGCTGTCCCGCAAAATCCGCGGTGCCTCTTCGAGCGCCTGCTCGTCGATCGGCATCAACATGCCACCGCAGAGCCCGACTGCCAGTGCTGCTGCGATCCAGGCAGGAGAATTCGGCGCCCACATCATGACGACACGATCCGGTCCGATGCCCTGAGCGCGCAGGCCCTCGGCCAACCGGAGCGCGGTCTCGGCCAAGCGTTGCGCGGACCAGGATTCGAGCTTGCCTTGGCGCACTGCGACCAGACAGTCGATCTCGCCTCGCGCCCGTATATCCTCGATCAGCGCCGTGAGACTCGGCGTCTCGGACATTTCGATATGAGCTCCCGTTATTACCGGCATGGTCGGCCGAACATAGGTCGACGCTGCAGACGATGGCGGCAGCGGCGCTTGATGTCGAGAACGTTTAGGCGGCCGGCGCGTCCAGTCGGCGGATCAGACTGAGATAGAATTCAACCAGACGGACATAATCGCGAATGGCGATACGCTCGTCCGTACCATGGATTCGGGCGAGATCCGAACGGTTCAGCGTTACGGGGACGAAGCGGTACTGGGCATCGGCAAGTCCATGGAAATGCTTGGAGTCCGTGTCATTCAGACTGACATAGGGTGCCACGAGCGCTTCCGGCACGACTTCCGCAAGCGTTGCCGCGATCGCACGGTAAGCCGCATTGTCAGTGGAGGAGACATCGGATGCGGGATGCGACCTGATGACCTCGAGCCTGATCGAGTTATCATTGACGGTATTGCGGATATGGTGGGCCAGATCCGCCACCGATTCCCCGGGCTTCAGCCTGCAATCGAGAATGCAGCTTGCGGTCTGGGGGACGACATTGTCGGCGATGCCACCCTCGATGCGGGTGGCGACAACTGTCGTGCGCAACGCCGCATCGATCTCGGGCGACCGCCGGAGCAGCTGGCAAAGCAGGGGCTCGATCAGGCGATGCGAACGATAGAGCCAGCTATAGGGCCAACGCGCGGCACCGGCCAATGTCTGGAAGAGCTCGCGTGTCGGACCATTGATTCTGGCGGGCATCGGGCAATTCCCGACACGACGAACCGCGCGAGCCAGACGATCGATCGCGCCCCGGTCGACCGGCACGGCACTGTGGCCGCCAATTGCCTTGGCAGTCATCCTTAAGGTGGCAAAGCCCTTTTGGGCAGTTCCGATCAGCGCCACGGGCCTGTCCACACCCGGGAAACAATCCCTGATAATGAGGCCGCCCTCATCGAGCGTGAAGGCGAAGCGAATGCCCCGGCCTCGAAGCAGTGTCGCAATAGCGCCGGCGCCGGCATGGCCTCCGATTTCTTCGTCGCCACCAAAAGACAGGTAGATATCGCGGCTGGGCTCGAACCCCTCCTCCAGCAGGTTCTCGATCGCCTGCAGAACCGCCACCATGGTCACTTTGAGGTCCAGGGCCCCCCTTCCCCAGACATGACCTTCGGCGACCTTCCCGGCAAACGGCGGATGCCGCCAGAGTTCTTCATCGTCGACCGGCACGACATCCTGATGCGAGACGAACAACCACGGCAGCAGCCCGCTCGAACTGTTGCCGCTTTGCCACTGCATGAGGATCGCATCGGCCTCGCCAACCCGCTCGACATGAAGTTGACGATGCGTCCTGGGAAACGTGTCTTCGAGGTAGTGACGCAGATCCTCGAAGGAGCCCGTTTCGATGACATCGAGTTCGCCGTTCACGGCAATCGTGCGAAACCGCAGGGCCGCTGCAAGACGTTCGGCCAGAACAGCGTCATCCATCACGGAACTCACGGCACCGTCCTTTCGGTGACGCGCAAATCCTCGATGTGCAGTTCGCGATCGGCAAGCGCTGCAGCGACCTCGGTGTTATGGATGACGGCGAGAACGGCCGCCCCTCGATCCCGCTGCCTCTGGAGCAATTCCAGGACGCGGTCCTGATTTGCCTCGTCCAGCGACGCCGTGGGTTCATCCAGGAGAATGAGCTTGGGCTCGTTGATCAGGCTCCGCGCAATGTTGACGCGCTGTTGTTCGCCACCCGAGAATGTTGCGGGCGGGACCTCGAACATTCGTTCGGGTATCGCGAGGTATGTCAGCATTTGCACTGCACGGTCGCGGGCTGCTTGCGGGTCGATGCCGAGACCGCGCAGTGGTGCCGCGACGATATCAAGTGCCGGGACCCGCGGCAGGCAATGGAGAAACTGGCTGACATAGCCCATCGTCGAGCGTCTGACGTCGAGGACCAGTCGGGGTGCGGCACCGGCGAGATCGACCACCTCTCCGCCATGGCGGATCAGGATCTGGCCCTGTTCCGCCATGTAATTGCCGAAGATCATGCGCAATAACGTCGACTTCCCACGACCCGACGGGCCGCGGATCACCATGCATTCCCCATCGGCGAGATCGAAGGATACATCATCGAGAACGGAGAGTTCGACCCCGCCTTGCAGATGCAGGCAAAAGCTCTTGGCGAGATGGCGAACGCTGAGCCTCGGATCGGAAGGCAAGGCTCAGAGCCTCAAGATGGAAGCGACGAGCTGCTGCGTGTAGGGATGCTGCGGATCGTCGAGCACCCGATCGGTCAACCCCTGCTCGACGACCTGGCCATCGCGCATCACCATGATCCGCTCGGCGATAAGGCGCGCCACGGCAAGGTCGTGCGTTACGAAAATCACGGCTAAATCCAATCGTTCGATGAGGTCTCGCAACAGATCGAGCAACCTCGCCTGAACCGAAACATCGAGACCGCCTGTGGGCTCGTCCATGAAGAGAAGTCTCGGCCCGGTGACGAGGTTGCGGGCGATCTGCAGACGTTGCAGCATTCCACCGGAAAACGTACGCGGGTGCTCGTCGATGCGCGCAGAATCGATCTCGAGTTCGTTCAGCCAATGCGTTGCCTGGCCGCGGATACGGCCATAATGGCGATCGCCTGCCGCCATCAGCCGCTCGCCGATATTGCCGCCTGCGCTGACATTCATGCGCAGACCCTGATAGGGATTCTGGTGCACGAACCCCCATTCGGTTCGCATCAGGAACCGCAGCCTAGCCGCCGAGATCGCGTAGAGATCGGAGGTTTCGCCGCCGAGCGAGCGGAAGGTCACAGCGCCGCTATCGGGGGCTAGAAGCCCGCTCAGGCAACGCAACAACGTCGTCTTGCCCGAACCGCTCTCGCCGACGACGGCGAGGGCTTCACCCGGCCAGACCTCCATATCGAGATCGTCGCAGGCCACGATCCTGCCGAACGTCTTGATGAGCTGCCGGGCTTCGAGGATTGGCGACACGGGCTAGGCCTCGGCGATCCGCTGGCTGCAATAATCGGTGTCCGAGCAGACGAACATTCGCCCGCCGCGATCATCCGTCACGATCTCGTCGAGATAGCTCCGGCGAGAGCCGCAAAGAGCGCAGGGCTCGAACCAGTCCTGCACCTTGAACGGGTGATCCTCGAAATCGAGGCTGTGCACATCGGTATGGGGCGGTACCGCATAGATGCGCTGCTCACGACCGGCGCCGAAGAGCATCAGCGCCGGCGATCGGTGCAGTTTCGGATTGTCGAAATTGGGAATGGGCGACGGCGACATGACATAGCGTCCGTTCACCAGAACGGGATAGTTATAGCTGGTCGCGACCCGCCCCATGATGCTGATGTCCTCATAGAGCCGCACATGGGCGATGCCGTATTCCGCCAGGGCATGGAGCTTTCTGGTCTCGGTTTCCCGAGGCTCGAGCCACCGCAACGGCTCCGGTATCGGCACCTGAAAGACCATGATCTGACCGGAACGCAAGGGCGTTTCGGGAATGCGATGGCGTGTTTGAATAATGCTCGCCTCGGTCGTCTTTGTCGTCGTCCGCACGCCCGACGTGCGCGCGAAGAATCGCCGGATCGAGACGGCGTTGGTGGTATCGTCGGCGCCTTGATCGATCACCTTGAGAACGTCGCCGGTGCCGATAATGGATGCGGTGAGCTGGATGCCACCCGTGCCCCAGCCATAGGGCATCGGCATCTCCCGGCTGGAAAACGGCACCTGATAGCCGGGCACCGCCACGGCCTTGAGGAGGGCGCGGCGGATCATCCGCTTGGTCTGCTCGTCGAGATAGGCGAAGTTGTAGCCTTCGCTGATCATGGTTTGTCGCCCTGTCGCAGCCGGCGAATGATGTCCAGTTCTCCCTGGAAGTCGACATAATGCGGCAGCTTCAAATGCTCGACGAAGCCCGAGGCGTGGATGGTATCGCAATGGCTCAGAACGAACTCCTGATCTTGGGCGGGCGCCGTCACGTCCTCCCCGAGGTCGCTCGTCTGCAATGCCCGATCGACCAGTGCCGTGGCGATCGCCTTGCGCTCGCTTCGACCGAAGACGAGGCCGTAGCCACGGGTGAATTGCGGCGGCTCGGATTTCGTGCCGCGGAACTGGTTGACGGTTTGACACTCGCAGAGCTGCAGTTCGCCGATCTCGATGGCGAAGCCGAGTTCGGCCGGAGCGAACTCCAAGGCGACCCAGCCGATGCGAAGCTCCGCCACGAAGGGATGCGTGTTGCCGAAGCCCCGCTGGCTTGAATAGCCCATGGCCAGCACGAAGCCCTCATCGCCGCGGCTCAGCGCTTGCAACCAGGCCGAACGGTCGGTCGGAAATTCGAGCGGTTCCCTGGTGATGTCAGCCACGGATTCCCGGTCGTCCCGCGGTTCGCCCCGCATGAGATCCTGCGTTTCGAGCAATTTGCTGACCGGCACGACGGGCTCTTCCTGGACCGGTGCGCGTCGGGGCGCCTCGGGCTCGTCCTCGGCGAGCAGTTTGAATTCGAGTATCCGATGCGTGTAGTCGAAGGTCGGACCCAGAATCTGACCGCCCGGAAGGTCCTTGAAGGTTGCCGAAATCCGACGCTGGATCTGCATTTCCGCCGTATCGACGGGCTTGCATTGACCGAAGCGCGGCAAGGTCGTGCGATATGCCCGGACCAGGAATGCCGCCTCGATCAGGTCGCCCCGGGCCTGCTTGATCGCCAGCGCCGCCAGTTCGGGGTCGTAGAGCGAGCCTTCGTTCATCACCCGATCGCAGGCAAGAGCCAGTTGGGTACGGATCTGGTCGACGCGGAGTTCGCCGACATCGGGGCAGCCGCGGCGCTCGCTCGCCAGCCAGCGATGCGCATTGTCGATCGCCTGCTCGCCGCCCTTAACCGCTACGTACATCGTCGCCTTTCCCTGTCCGAAGCACAGAAGAAGTTAGGCGAGCCGACCGCGGCAGACCGATCGCCGCGTTCCGTGTCACGAAAATCACATCGACCCCACAGGGGAAGTTCATTTCATTGACTTTCCACGATCGCCAAAATTCCGACGGAACGCCATGGAGATCCAGCGCGCGCGCTCCATCGATGCCGGGTCCCTCGAATTCCAGTCCTGCGCCATGGTCGGGCTCGATGCCCTGAACGATCACCGTGGTCGACCGGTCGGGATAGGCGAGCGAGCCTTGGTTGAAGGCATCGAGTGGCGGCATTTGCAGGATATCCGTCACGATGGCAAAGGCGGCAGCCGAGGGGGTTGCGACGAGCGGGCATCCGCAATGAAAGCGCAGGCTGGCCTCCATGGTCCCGCTCTGTGCGTCGCGATCGATCCAGACCGGCGTCGTCGTGTCGAACAAGGTCAACGCCAGCGCCCATGCCGGCGTCAGGAGAGGCTCGGGTGGCCTTGGCCCTTCGATCTCGACGATCCTCAGCGGCTCGGCCATCGCGTCCAGCAGCGCTCTGAATACCCGCTGGCTCTCCAGTACCGGATCGCCGAAGCCCGGGACGATGGCGCCGCTCATGTCGTTTCACGCGCCAGAGTGAAGAAATCGACTTTGGTTGCGGCTGCCTCCTCGGCGCGCCGGGTTCGCTCCTCTTGCAGACGCTGCCGCAGCGGTTGCAACAATTCGTCGGCGATATCCTGGTGCCACTCCGGCGCCTGGAGCATGGCGTCAAGAATGGCGATCAGGCGGGCTTTCGAGCGATCGCGACCCCTCGTATAGCCATGCCCGATCCATCCGCCATCGAGACGAATGCTGCAGCGGGCGACGGCAACCTCACCGAAATTGAATTGCCTGCCGGTTCCGCCGGTGCGTCCGCGCGCCATGACCAGACCGATTTCCGGGGCCCGCAGCATTTCGAATTCGGGCTTAGGCTCGAGCTTCTGCCAGAACGCCTCGAGTTCCTGACGCTCGGCGCGGGCGAGCAGGCCAAGCCAGGCCCGACGTGCCGTAGTCGCATCAGCGTCCTTTGCCTCGGCGTCCATTTTCCCTACGAGTTCCGTCATCTGCTGATGGGAGAGCTGCATGAAGGATGCGCCCTGGCCTAAGCTTGAGGCCTTCATCCTCGATCTTGATGGCGTCGTCTACCGCGGCGAAACGCCCATCGCGTCGGCCGTCGAGGCGATCGGGCGCTGGCATGCGCGCGGCATCCCGTTCCGTTTCGTCACCAACAATGCGAGCCGCACCCGCGCGGATTTCGCAAGGAAGCTCCAGGGCATGGGAGTTCCCGCCGAACCCGGGCACGTCGTCGGCTCCGCCTACGCCACGGCCGCGTGGCTCGGCGGCCGTTACCCGTCGACCACGCCCATTCATGCCGTCGGCGGGCCGGGCCTGCACATGGAGCTGGAAGCCCAAGGATTTCGGCTGGTTAAGGAAAAGGCCGAAATCGTCGTGGTCGGCCTCGATCGTGACTTCACTTACGAGAAGCTGCGTCTTGCGGTGCGCGACATCCTCGATGGGGCGGCCTTCATCGCCACCAACGCCGACCCGCTCTATCCGGTCGAGGACGGCTTCGATCCTGGCGGCGGTGCCCTGGTCGCGGCCATTGCGCGGGCCGTCGAGAGCAAAACTCGGCCGGTCGTGATCGGCAAGCCCGAGCCTCACATGCTGCAGATTGCCGCAGCCGATATGGGGTCGGCACTCGAGCGCACCGCCATGGTCGGCGACCAGGTCGAGACCGACATGGAAGCGGCGCGGCGCGCGGGCGTCTATCGGATTTTGGTAACGACCGGCGTGCCGCTACGGCAGGGCGACGCCGCCCGGGCCGATCGGATCGTCGACGGCCTGAACGAAATTCCAGACATCGAGGGGACAACAGCATGAAGACCGTCGGCGTGACCGTGATGCCGGAATGGTTTCAATCGGAAGGCATCGAGCCCGTGCTCGACCACTTGCAGGCGATCGGTGTTACCGCAATCACCACCTCGCCCTGCGTGCTCGCTCCGTGTCCGGAGGGCGAAGGCTCGCGCGAGCCGCCCGGCGATGGCGGCTCCGGCAAGGTCCGCGTGCTCGATCGCCCGCTTTGGGGCGAGCTCGAGCTCTGGATGAAGGTCGCCCCTTCGTTCACGGCCGATCTCAGCCTCTATCGGGGGCTGCGTTACCAGCCGGCGAGCCCGACCGAGCTTACCGAGACCGAAGGCCATATCATCGAGGCTGCGATCAGAGCCGTGCGCGCCCGCGGCATGCGGCTCGAGCTGCAGGTCCAGGCCGCCATTCCACCCGGTTACAAGGTCCAGTTCGGCGGGCCTCTGCAGGACGACCAGCCCCGCCTGCCGGATGGCAGCCTGACCGTAGACCGGGTCGACAAGAACGGCAGCCTCGCGAGCCCGCACATCGTCGATTACGGCTGCGCCCTCCTGCGCGATCTGATCCGAACCTATCCCGACATCGACGCCATCCGCCTCGACTGGCCGGAATATCCACCCTACTCCCTGGACAGCTGGTTCTTCGACTTCTCGAGCCATGCGATGGCGCGCGGCCAGGCACTCGGCTTCGCCATGGACGCCATCCGGGAGGAATGCGGGCAGGCGAGATCGGCACTCTTGGGCGGTCTCGAAAACCGGCATCTCGAATGGGCGCTCGCCGGCGATGGCGGTCTTGCCGCCCTGGGCGCCATGCTGGTCGCCTATCCGGCCCTGGCGGAGCTGATGAAGCTCAAGGCACGGCTCGCGAGCGATATGCTCAACATCTATGGCCGGACCGTGCAGGATGCGTCCAACGGTCTGATCGGGCTCGTGGCACACAGTTTCCCGCCGCCCTGGAACCTCCTTTCCGGCCTCGACGCCAGCCAGTTGGCGCCACCAATCGAGGCCATCGGCGTCAAGCTCTACACGATGCACTGGGCGATGATGCTGAGCGGCTATCACGAGAGGATCATGGCGGCCAACACGGAACTCGACCCCGATCTGCTGGCCCGGGCGTTGATCCACATTTTCGATATCACCGACCCCCGAGATGATGCGGGGCTTGCCGATCTGCATTACCCGGAGCCGGAGGATACGCATCTGGCCGGGCGCCGAGCCATGCACCGCAAGATCGCACTTGCCCGCCATGCCACCCCCTCCCGTATTCAGGTCGCCGCCATGGCCCATGCCTATGGCCCGGTCGAGGATGTCGCCGCACGCTTCGCTGTCGCGCTCGAAGCCCCGGGCGATGCCGTCTGGGTCAACCGCTACGGCTATCTGAGCGACGCCAAGCTCGAGGCCCTGGGCGAGGTCATTCGGGGATATCGTGGCGATTGACACAGAGCTGTCGCCATCGCGGTGATAGTGTTCGCTTCACCAACCGGGGAGGAGCGGATGTCGATCTATCAGGAAATCTGGGATGCCGATCAGGCCGGCAGCGGGGTCAGGGCGATCGGCGATGTCGCCCAGGGCGATCCGGGCTCGGGCTATGTGCTGGTCGACGAGAAGGGCCGCGGCAAGACGCACAAGCTGCTGCCGCAAGCCGAGATCCCGGCCGCCAAGCGCGAGACCTATGAGCTCACCAAGGCGCTCTTCAACAATTACGAATTGAGCCAGTTCAAATCCGAGACCACGACCTCCGAGGAGGAAGCCGAGATCGATGCCCTGATGGCGGGAATCATCGACACCGAGCCGATGCGGCTGGCCCGCAGCTTCATCGAGGCCCAGACCGCCGACAGCTTCTCGACCATGGGCTGGTACGCCAAGGTCAAGACCATCTGGTTCAAGGAATTCAGCTCTTCGAGCGGCATCGATCTCTCGGGCTTCGAGCATGTCGTGGTCGGCGAGGCCAAGGGCCAGACCCTGGGCGGCTATCACTGGTGGTACAAATATTTCCTCGACGACATGTTCGAACTCAGGCCGTTCGAGGATCGGGTCGACTATCTCGGCCCCCGATACGGCAATGCCCCGACCGGCGCTACCGTCCCCGACGTCGTCACCATCGCTTATGACATCCGGGCGACCGACTTCTTCACGGGCGAAACCCGCACCCTCAAGAAGAAGATCGGCGGTTTTTGGGTCGGTCCCTCGATCGAGGGGCTGATGGCGCTCGGCACGGTCCGCTTCATCAAGGGTGCAAGGGCGCCCAGGGAAGCCACCATCAACGGCCACCGCTACGCGCTCGAACTGTTCAAGGATGCGAGCGGCGCCTTTCTTCGAACCTTCTATCCCAAATATCTGGGGCCAGTCGACGGGCCGTTGAACCCGGACATCATGGAGCCCGATCCCGACGAGGATGTGCTGATCTCGCCGATGCTGCCGCAGACCTCGCGCGCGGTCCGCATCCTTGCGGCCAGGGTCAATCCGAGCGGCCAGGACGAAGGCCGCGAGACGGTGACCCTCCTTAACGCGACGCCGCTGATGATCGAGCTCGCCGACTGGCAGCTGGTCGACAAGAACGGCGGCGCCTTCATCCTGGGCGGCATCCAGCTCGGCGCCGGAGCGGTGCATCAGGCGGTCCTGCCGCCCCTCACCTGCCAGCTCTCCAACCAGGGCGGCAGCATCACGCTGAACGACCATAAGGGCCGCCGCATCGACCATGTGACCTACACCCGGGAGGATGCGGCCGCTCAAGGGGCCACGGTGGTCTTTTCCTGAGCTGACGGGACTCGCTGCCGTCGGGCCTCGACCAGCCGGGCGGCGAGGGCGGCGGCGTCGATCAGGCTCAGGGGCGATGCCAGGCCCTGGCCTGCGATATCGAAAGCGGTGCCGTGATCGACCGAGGTCCGGATGATCGGCAGGCCGAGGGTGAGGTTGACCCCTCGGACCTCACGCCTGCCGGTGGCCCGGTCGACCTCGAACGCCAGGGCCTTGAAGGCGGCTCCCCCCTGATCGTGATACATCGCGACGATCGCATCGAACCGGCCCGCCATCATGTCGATGAAGATGGTGTCGCCCGGCATGGGACCCTCGACGGCAAGCCCGCGCGCCTGTAGTTCGGCGATTGCAGGACCGATCGCCTCGATCTCCTGGCGGCCGAAAAGCCCCCCCTCGCCCGCATGCGGATTGAGCCCCGCGACCGCGATCCGCGGCACCATCACGCCGAGATCGCCCAGCGCCCGATGGGTCAGCTCGACCACCCGGATCACGCGCTCCCGGTTGATCAGGGCCGGTACATTCTCCAGCGCCACATGGGTCGTGACGAACGCCACATGCAGCCGCTCATGCGCATACATCATGACGCTGTCCGGCGCCCCGGTGAGCTCCGCCAGAAGCTCGGTATGACCGGTGAACGCATGGCCCGCCCGGTGCAACGCCTCCTTGCTCAAGGGCGCCGTCACCACGGCCCCGACCTCCCCCGCCATGGCCAGCCGCACCGCCTCGACCACCGAGCCGAAGGCAAGCTCCCCCGTGAGCGCCGAGGGCCGGCCGGGCGTGATCACGCCCTCGCTCGAGCCGCAATCCAGACAGGCCAAACCCGCCGCCGGAAGGTCGTCGATCAGCCGCGCCGATGGCAATGCGAGAGGCAGGCCCAGCCGCTCGGCGGTCTCGTGCAGGACGGAGGATTGGCCGACGAACAGGCACGACATTCCGGCCACAGCGTCGGCATGCAACGCCTTGACGACAATCTCGGGCCCGATCCCGGCCGGATCGCCCATGGTGACGGCAAGATCGAAGTGAGGCACGTGGCACCTAATCCAGCAGGATGACAGCGGCAACCCTATAGCCGGGGCCGAACTCAAAGACTACCGGCACGGCGCCGGGCTTTATCCTTGCCCGCAGGTCAGGTCGCGGGTCTTCGTCTTACCGCCGGTGCGGTGGAGGGTTGAAGGTAAGGCAAAGGCTTCTTGAGGATCGCACCGCGACCCTCAAACTCCCGGGGGATGTTGGGTTGGGGTGACGCGCTCGGGGCTTGGGTCAGGCGGAGCGGGCGAAGTTGGTGATGACGGCGTTGACATTGGAGGTGTCGAGGATCGGGGCGCCAAGAGTGGAGGCCGGACGACCGGACCTGGAGCCGAACCGGCCCATGAAGTCGTCGACCAGCGCATCGAGGATCAATAACGGGATGGTCCGCCTCCACTTTCGCTGCTAGGCGGATTGGGTAGGCCTGTTGTTACTAATATCCCATGAATATACCAGACATTCAAGCCGCGTAGCGCACTGCCGACGGCGTGAAGTAGGCTTGGGTGCGGCGAGATGAGCGCTGGATGGCGCGCAGCACGGCACGGGTATTGTTGATCAGCTCGTCTTTCGTGGCCGGCTGGGGCTGCTGCCGGAGCTTCTGCTTGAGGTCGTTGTTCAACTATTCGTCGGGATTGTGGTCGGGGGCGTAGGCCGGCAGGTAGAACAGCTCGATCTCGTGGGCATGGGCGGCGGCCCACGTCTTGACCTTGGCCGCATGGTGCACCTTGAGGTTGTCGACGACCAGGAACACCTTCTGCCCGGCGTCCTTGGTCAGGCGCCGCAGGAAGGCGATGAACCGGTCGGCGTTCAAGGCCCCCTCGTAGAGCATGAAGC
>JBGSYN010000147.1:0-6009 GCA_041750975.1 Geminicoccaceae bacterium
GCACCCGATCTCGAGGAGTTTTCAGGCGCGGCATTGGATGCGAGCGAGGATTTCACCATCTCCGCCAGCGAGGAAGATGAGAATGGCGAGCCGGCCGGCGATGTCGTCATCACTCATCCCGGCGGCACGATCACGCTTGTCGGTGTGCCATTTTCCGATTCGATTTCCTTTGCCGGGCTCGAATCTGCAGGATTTCTCGAGATCCAAGGGTTGCTCGAGGGTTCAGGTACGCTCGAAGGCACCGAAGAGGCTGATCTTATCGTCGCCAGCGGTGCCGCAACCATTATCGGCAATGGCGGCGACGACACACTGACGGGATCGGAGGAGAGCGACATCTTCGCGTTCGATCCGAGCACCGAAGAGGGCGACGATGTCATCACCAATTTCCAACTGTCGACCGATACGACGGAAGGCGATTTCATCGGATTGTCATCGGCGCAGGTTCTGGCGGCGGATCCGGATCTTCCGTCGTCCGATGGCGACGGCAGCAGCCTGACCGTCGAGGATTTTCGTGCCAGCAGCAACTGGTTCGTCTCTGAGGCCGATTCCGGAAATCTCCTTCTAAACCATCCGGGCGGGACGATCGAGTTGCAGGGCGTCGCCTTCGAGGATCAGATCTTCAACGACCTGGCGCCCTTCCTCCTCGTGGACGGCGAGCCGATCCCGGAGGAGGGCATACCGGTCGCAGACAGCGGCGACGGCACCGACGATGACGATGACGACGACGGCACCGACGACGACGGCACCGACGACGACGGCACCGACGACGACGGCACCGACGATGACGGCACCGACGACGACGGCACCGACGACGACGGCACCGACGATGATGGGGTCGTCGATGACGATGACGACATCGAGGGCGACGATACCGGCGGTGACGGCACCGACGATGATGAGGTCGTCGACGACGATGATGACATCGAGGGCGACGACACCGGTGGTGACGATACCGGCGATGACATTGTCGACGACACCGACGATACGGTCGATGACGCCGGCGATGATGTCGTCGATGGGACGGACGATATCGTGGATGACGCCGACGATTTCGACTTGTCCTCGCTAGGCGATAGCGATGATGCCGGTGACGGCGAATTCGATTTCGCCTCGCTCGATAGCGGCCCGGTCGCTACCGATGACGGCGCGTCAGGTGGCGATTTCTCGTTCATCAGTGACATGCCCGATTTCAGCTCGTTCTTCGGCAACAGCGATGTTGATATCGTCTAACCGGTGATCACCTCCATCAGGGCAGAAGGGGGCGCAATGCGCCCCCTTCGCTTTTCTGGTAGAAACCTCTGGCATCGACGCTCATCGGGGACTGACTAAGGCGTGTCGGCACCAGCAACTCGGCGGCCGGCCCGCCGGCAAATTCGAGATAGGCTCGCTCCAACGCCAGATAGTCGCCTTCCATGACGATCGGATAGGATCGACCGGATCGGCATTCGGTCAGTCGCGCCGCATCCGCAAAGTACACCATCATGCCACTAAGTGTGGATGCACTATCTTCAGTCCGCGCTTCCTGCTCTTGCGCCGCCGCCGCCGATACGATGGCTGACAGGGTGAGGAACGAAACGACAATAGCCAGGGATTTCATGGTGCCGCTCACGACCGAGGGACCTCCAATACCTTGCCGGGATTAAGAATGTTCTTCGGGTCGAGTGCGTTTTTGATCGACCACATCACGTGGAGTTCTTCGACACTGCGCGTATAGCCGAGATAGGGCCGCTTGACCGTACCGATGCCGTGCTCGGCGGAGATGGTGCCGCCCATCTCGCGGGCGATGCCGTAGATCAGGCGATCGATCTCCGGTTTCGGCTGCGCCCCATCGACTGCCGCGTGCAGCACGACATGGATGTTGCCGTCGCCGATATGGCCGAAGTAGAAGGTTTTCGTTCCTGGCCAGGTCTTTTGCAGCGCGGCCTCGCTACTGTCGACGAAATGCTGCATCTGCCGTACCGGCAGGCCGATATCGTAGTTGACATGCTCGCCCAGCATTTCGCCGTTCTCGGCGACGGCATCGCGCAACGCCCAGAATGCCTTGATGTCGCCCTCGGATCGAGCCAGTGCCGCATCCTCGATGATACCGTCATTGAATAAGCGTTCCAGAATCCTCTCGAAGCGGGCGCCGTCGATCTCGCGATCGGAGCCCTGCGCTTCCATCAGGACATAGATGCCGTGCCGGCCCTGGAGCGGCGTACGCACGCCTTTGACCATGGTCGTGACGCTCTCGTAAAACCGTGGCCACAACACCTCGAAGGCGGATAGCGTGCCGCTCAGATCCTGGCGCGCCCGTTGCAAAAGCTGCAGCACCGCCGCGAAATCCTTGAGACCGACAAAGGCCGCACTATCGGCCCGGGGCCGGGGCTGGAGGCGCAGCACGATCCGTGTAATCACGCCGAGCAGACCCTCGCTGCCGATAAAAAGCTGTTTCAGATCGAAACCGGCATTGTTCTTGATCATCTTGTTCAAGGAGGTCAGCACCGTGCCGTCGGCCAGCACGACTTCGAGCCCGAGGACCATGTCGCGGGTCATGCCGTAGCGGATGACGCGATTGCCGCCGGCGTTGGTGGCGACGTTGCCGCCGATCGCGGCTGAGCCGCGCGCGCCGAGATCGAGAGGACACATCAGCCCGACCTCTTCGGCGGCACGCTGTACGTCCTCGAGCGACGTACCGGCCCAGACCGTCATCGTCGCATTGGCTTCGTCGATTTCCTCGATCCCGCGCAGACGTTCGACCGAGAGTGCAATCTCGCACCGATCGGCCCGGGCGGCCCCGCACAAGCCGGTGAGTCCGCCCTGCGGCACGACCGGCTGACCATGTGCGTGACAGATCCGGAGCGCGGTTGCGATTTCGGCCGTCGTGCGCGGCCGCAGCAGGGCCAGAGGCGCGGTCGTCTCGAGGCCGCTCCAGTCATTGCGATTGCGCGCCGGGATGTCCGGGCCGGCCGACAGGATGTCGGGACCGAGGGCCGAGGTAAGAGCGTCGAGAACGGCGTTCATCATGAATACCCGGTGTTTGTCTGGGAACGATGGCGGGATAGGACCTGAATTCTGGGCTCTTTCGGCATCAAGGTAAATGAAAAGTATATCATTAAGTACTCGTTAACCAAAACCTCCTCCCCATTAACTATTTGTTTATCATATCACAACCTCCGCCAGCACCCACAGCAGTGCCCAAGCCGGTCGGAGACAATAAAATGTTGCTAGAGCGCCAAGATTTCGATGCCGCCAATGTTGCGATCGATGCCATCACCGCCCGTCTCGCCGAACTGGACCTCGATGTCACCTACGATCAGAATTTTTCGCGGCTTTCTGATTTCATGAAGAGCCGGGGCGCTTTCCTCAACACCACCTTCGACCCCGAATACTCCAATCTCGGCGTCATGGATTTCTGGCTCAAGCTGACCGACCGCAAGACCGGCGAAGGTGTGGCCTGCAGCGCTGAGCGGATCATCGAGGTCGTCGATTTTACCCGCATGATCGCCACCGGCGAGATCTGGTACGAGGGGGGGTTCGCCCGGCATTTCGATTATCGTTCCGTGCCGATCCTGAAACCCTCGCGTCATGTCGGCGGCGTCGTCAGCCATTCGGGCTCGACCTTCACCGATCCGAAAAGGCGCGGCCAGGGCCTTGCCACCTACCTGACCTATCTCAGCCGCGCCCTGAGCTTTGCTAATTTCGGCGCCGACTTCAACACCGGCTTCGTGCTGCAACGCCTGACCGAGAACACCGTCGCTCGCGTGACTTACGGCTATCCCAATGTCGAGCTGGTCTTCAATGCTTATTTCCCGCCGCTCGGCAGCAAAGAAAAGCTCTATCTCTGCTACATGCATAAGGATGAGTTCGTCACCTCCATCCAAGAAGCGCCGAACCGCGAGCGCTACCCGATTTCCCTGACGCGTACCTCCGATACTGCTGCTGCATAACCAGGGAGAACTTCAGGGGATGCGTGCATCCCCCGGCTTTTTTGGCCGATGCGCCCATAGCTCGGACCTTGACCGCAGCGACGGTCGCGCTGATGTCGTGCCAACTCGAAACCAGGGGAGAGCACGTCATCATGCCGTTGACCGCACGCGATGATATCCGGGGATCCTTGTTCACCTAAGCTGGCGACCCCAAGGGGGCATCCCGGCGCTTTGCTGGAAGCTCAAGGACGGCCTCGATCCGGGCTTTTCCCTGTTCGATCTGGCCGACCGCCTGCGGGCAAGAGGCCGGCAGGTGCCCGTCTACACATCGCCGGCCAACCGCCAGGACCTCGCGATCCAGCGCATCCTTGTCCGCCACGAGGTGGGCCGGGGTATGGGCTCGCTCCTGCTCGACGACATCAAGCGCAGCCTCGAGCATCTGGCCCGGCACCAACCGGCCACACTGCTGACGCTCGAGGAAGCGTCCGGCTATCAGCACTGACTATCCGACCTTGGCGGAACCGATGAGCCGTCCCAGGAGGTCGCCAAGCGTGTGGGCCTCGGCGTCATCGGCAAGCTTGCCGCCGACATGCCTTTGGATGGCGGCACGATAAATCGGCCACACCGCCCGCATGAGATCGAGCCCGCGCTCCGTCATCAAGACGGTGTGACCTCGCCCGTCCTCGCCGCAAGGCTTGCGCTCGATATGCCCGGCCTTTTCGAGGCGGGCCAAAAGCCTGGAGATATTGTGCTGCGGTAGCAGCGTCCGCCGTTCGAGCTGACGCGGCCGCAGCCCCTCGCCCGGGCCATTGCGGAGCTCGAGCAGGACATCGTACCACGCCAGGGGCGGCAGGCCCGCGCGCCTGAGATCGGCCTCGACGGCGCCCAGCACATGATGCTGGGCCTTGACCAGCCTGGACCAGGCACGGACCACGGGGTCGGACGGGATCTCGCTCATCGGCCGATCCTAGCAATCCATGCACGTGCATCAAGCTTGCATTTCCATGCATACGCATCTATCTCCACTGAAGCACAGAAAACGGAGATGTCCGATGACCCCGCATGCGAAACTTTCTTCCGCTACAACGCCGCAGCAACTGACCCTGATCAGCCATCACCTTTGCCCTTATGTGCAGCGGGCGGCGATCGCCCTTGCCGAGAAGAATGTCGCCTTCGAGCGCATCGATGTCGATCTCGCCGACAAGCCGGACTGGTTTCTTGCCCTCTCGCCCCTCGGCAAGACCCCGGTCCTGCGGGCAGGCGGCAAGGCGATCTTCGAATCCGCTGTGATCCTCGAATATATCGAGGAAACACAACCCAATCCGTTGCACCCGAGCGATCCCGCAACGCGCGCCGAACACCGCAGCTGGATCGAATTCGGCTCGGCTATTCTGAACGACATTGCGGGCTTCTATAACGCCCGGGACCAAGCCGATTTCGACGACCGCAGCCAACGCCTATCCGGCCGCTTTGCCTGGATCGAGCGACGCCTCGTCGCAACCCCATGGTTCGACGGCCCAGACTTCTCGCTGGTCGATGCCGCATTCGGCCCGGTCTTCCGCTACTTCGACAGCATCGACCGGATCGGCGATTTCGGGATCCTCGCGGGCAAGCCCAAAACGGCGCGCTGGCGTCAAAGCCTCGCCATGCGTCCCTCGATCCGCAACGCGGTCGCCCGCGACTACCCGGACCGGCTGACGACGTTCTTCATCGCCCGCCACGCCCATCTCTCACGCCTGATCGGCCACAAACCCCTCGATCCCGGCGATCTCCATCATGGCGCCGCCACCGCCTGATCACCCCTCAAACAGTCCCAACCCGCGCCTACAACCACTTGCTGTGATGCAACGGCACCTTCTCCTTGCGGTGCACGATTGGGCGCTGCGAGGCGGGCTCGGGAGTGGGTAATAATTCGTTCGTGCATTTTGTTTTAGGAAAGGTCTCCGAAAGGGGCGACCCGCCCCTCTCGGGCTCTCCCGGACATGGTGGTTCGGGAGTGGGTGAGGGCGGTAGAGCCCCGGAATCGCTAGCGGCCATTTCGTTTGTGTAACTTTGATTTGCGGGCCCGGCAGCAGCCGGCATTTCGTTCGTGTAATTCTCG
>JBGSYN010000148.1:0-82654 GCA_041750975.1 Geminicoccaceae bacterium
TCCGCCCCAAACCCTTCCACCATCACACACAAGCCTCAACACCATCACCACCCAACGCGGGGTGGAGCAGCCCGGTAGCTCGTCAGGCTCATAACCTGAAGGTCGTAGGTTCAAATCCTACCCCCGCAACCAGAATTAGGGCATCATCTCTCTCCGGTTCCGTCCCGGCAGACGCCAGCCATGGCTTCCAAAAAAACCCTTAACGCCAAAAATCTCGAAGCGCTCGGGGCCGCGAAGCTGGCGGCGCTGCTGATCGAGATCAGTACCGGAGATGCCACGGCCAAACGGCGTCTCCGCCTTGAGCTTGTGGCAGCGCAAGGTCCTGACGAGGTGGCGGGCGAGGTCCGCAAGCGTCTTCTGACCATCGGGCAGTCCTGCTCCTTCGTCGATTGGCGGAACATCAGATCATTCGCGCAGGATCTCGGCGCGCAGCGGCGGGCGATCGTCGAGCAAGTGGCGCCCCATGATGGGTCCGCAGCACTCGAGCTGATGTGGCGCTTCATGGGTTTGGCGGATTCGATCTACGAACGCTGCGACGATGGCAGCGGCACGGTCAGCGACGTCTTCGAAAACGCCTGCCATGGTCTGGGCGAGATCGCCATGATGGCCAAGCCCGATCCGGCATCGCTGGCCGAGCAGGTATTGGCTTCGATCCAGGACAACGATTACGGCCAGTACGACGGTCTGATCGAGATCATGGCGCCGGCTCTCGGCCCCTCCGGCCTGGATTATCTGAAGGCGCAGTTAGAGGCACCGGCCAATTCACGGTCTAGCGCGGAGCGTGACACGATTGGCCGGGACGGCAAGATTCCGGTCAACGCCGACGACATCGACGAATCTTGGCGCGCCCGCACCATCAGCATGGCATTGCAGGCAATCGCGGACGTGCAGGGTGACGTTGACGGCTTCATTGCTCACTATGATAATACCACTCGCAAGCTCCCGAATATCGCGGCTGCGATCGCCCGACGCCTGCTTGACGCCGATCGCGCGGAGGAAGCGTTGGCCGCGGTCGAGGCGACCGAGGAGCAGCGTGCCGGCCAAATCACGTTCGAATGGGAACAGACGCGGCTCGACGTGCTCGAAGCTCTGGGCCGGATCGAGGAGGCACAGGCCTTCCGTTGGGTCTGCTTCGAGCGCTCGCTCTCGATCGAGCATCTGCGGGCCTATTTGAAACGGCTGCCCGATTTTGAGGACATCGACGCTGAGAAGCGAGCATTTGACCATGCCGCTGCACATTCCAATTTGCTCGAGGCCCTGGCCTTTTTCATCGACTGGGCGGACCTCCGATCATCGACAGCGGTCGACCGGGCGGCAGCACTCGTGGTGCAGCGAAAGCAGGAACTCGACGGCGACCATTACGAGATTCTCACGCCTGCCTCGGCGGCAGTGGCGGCAAGACATCCGCTGGCGGCGACGCTGATGCTCAGAGCGATGATCGATTTTTCGCTGCAACGGGGGCGATCCAGCCGCTATCGCCATGCCGCCCGGCATCTAGCCGAATGTGAGAGACTTGCCGTGTCGATCGAGGATTTCGGGGTGTTCGAGGCGCACGACGTTTATGTGGCACGGCTGAAACAGGAGCACGGACGGAAGAGCTCGTTCTGGAGCGAAGTGGCCATACAGCCGCAAGGTTCGATCGGCCGAGGAGTTTGACCTACTCCCCTTCTTTCTTCGTCAGAAGTGGGCGTTGAGTTCGTAGCGGCGGTTGAACCTCTTGGCGAGGCTGGCGAGGACCAGGGCGAAATCGCCGAGTTCGGTTTCGGGGATCAGGCCCGTTGGAGAGGCGAAGTCCCACTTCTTGGCGACGCAGCGTCCTGTGGCATTGACGAATGAAGAATAGGGCCCGCCGCAACCCGGCAATCGGTCGCCATGAAACCGCGCATTCACGCCGACCCATGACTTCGTCGCGAACCGACAGTGGCAACCTCGTGTCGCTGTTGAACCTGGGATAGGAGACGAAAACCCGGGCGAGCCGTCCATCGACAGATCTTGCATTTTTCGGAATTAAAGCCTATAGTGGCGGCTGTTTCATATGTGAGATGAGCCATGAATATCGAAGCCTCAGAGAAGCCGGCACTCAAGAAACGCGGCCCCAAGACGCCCGAGGGCAAGGCTCGGTCTTCGATGAATGCGCTGAAGCACGGGTTTCGGGCGGAGAAGTTCCGGTTGCTGCCCGAGGAGACGGTCGAGGAGTTCGAGGCTTTTGCGGAGGAGATCAGGAAGGATTTAAGGCCCAGGTGTGCGATGGAACGGCAGTGCGTCGAGGCGATTGTCATCGCCTTCTGGCGGGAGGTCCGGGCCGACCGGATGGAAGCCGACGTCATGTCCGATATGCCGCCGACGACCCCGGATCGGGTACATGGCAGCAATCTGGTGAACAAGCCCGAGAACCGCGCCTCGCTTGCGACCATGCTGCGCTATCGCGGTCAGGTGTCGATGGATCTCAAGCGCGCCCTTGCCAATCTAGGAGACTATCGGAGGGCGCACGGTTCGGCGCCTGAGCAGGATTGCACGAACGAATTGGGCCCCTTCTCAGAGCCGGCCCCGGAACGCGCAAACGACAATTGCACAAACGAATTAGACAGCAACGATTCCCACACCCCACCGGCCCCACCCACACCCGAACCACCATCCCGCGGAGAGGGCGAGAGGGGCGCGCCGCCCCTTTCGCAAACCCTTCCTACCACGGAATGCACGAACGATTTATTGTTGCCTACTCCTCAGCCCGCCCCGCAGCGGCCGATCGTGCATCGCAAGGAGAAGGTGCCGCGGCATCATCGGCGGTGGTGGTAGGCGGTTCAGGGCTGCTTGATTGGTCTAGCCTCGGGGCTGGAGGATAATGGGGTCGGGCAGGGTATGATTCTGGTTGCGGAAGTAGAGGCGGACGAGGATCCGGTCGGAGGCGCCGGCGCCGGGTTTTGCGACCGTGAGGACGACTTTGTGGCGGTCATGCTTGAGGAAGTTGAAGCTGCCGTTCTCGTTGGTGGTGGTTTCGGCGATGGGGGCGAGGCTGACCAGTGTCTGCTCGTTGAGGATGACGGTGGCGTCGGCGACGGGCTGGCCGCCGGCGTCGACGACCTCACCCTCGAGGATGCCGTCATTATGGGCGCGGACGTAGAGGTTCCAGCCGACGGTGACGATGGCGATGAGGCCGAAGGTAATCGTGACCCGATTGACCAGCCAGCCCTTCCAGCCCTCCATGATGTCAGCCCTTCCTCGCACCCGAGGTGAGGCCCTGAATGAATTCCTTTTGGGCCAGGAGAAAGACCAGGAGGCCGGGGGCCAGGACCATGGTGCAGAAGGCGTAGAGGGCTCCGGTGGTGTCCTCGAAATACGCGAGGAACGTCGAGAGGCCGAGGGGCAGGGTCTGCATCTCGACATCGCGGACGATGATGAGTGGCCAGAGGAAATCGTTCCAGGACCAGATGAAGGAGAGGATGATAGTGGTGGCGACGGCAGGCTTGGCGAGCGGCAGCATGATCTTCAGCATGATGTCGCGTTCCGGCACGCCGTCGATCTTGGCGGCCTGGATCAGGGATGGCGGGATCGCGTCGAAGCTCGCCTTGAAGATGAAGATGCAGATGATGTGCGAGAAGGCCGGCAGTCCCAGGCCCAGATAGGAGTTCAAGAGGCCGAGCTTGGCAGTGATCAGATAGGCCGGGATGATGGTCGCATGAAACGGGATCATCATACAGGCGAGAAAGAGCAGAATAATCCAGCGTTTGCCGGCGAAGTTCTTGGTCAGCGCGTAGCCCGCGGCCGCGTTGATGAAGAGATTGGCGACGATGACCATGACCGCGACGATGACGCTGTTGAGGAAGAACCGCGGGAACGGAATGGCGTACCAGGCATCGACGTAGAAGAAGGGCTGCGGGTCGACCGGCAGCAGCGAGGGTGGGTACGAGAAAATATTCTCACCGGTGATGCTGGTCTTGAATACCCAGTAGAACGGCACGAGCATGACGCAGGCCGTGAGCAGGAGGGCCAGGTGGATCGGCCATGTCGGATAGCGGCGCATCCTGGTCCGGCCCCTCAGTCGGCGATGTCGACCTTGCCGGCCTCACCGCCGGCAAGCGCGTTGGCGATAAGGGCGAGGCCGACGAAGAGGACGAACATGACGACCGTGAGGGCACCCGCATAGTCGAACTGGGTGAGGGTGAAGGCGGCCTTGTAGATATAGGTGATCAAGAGCTCGGTGGCGTGGCCGGGGCCGCCGCCGGTCATGACGTAGATCAGATCGAAGCTCGTAAAGGAGGCGATGATGCCGATGATGAAGCAGAGGAAGATCGAGGGGCGCAACAGCGGCAGGGTAATCCGCCAGAACTGGCTCCAGCGGCTGGCGCCGTCGATACTGGCGGCCTCATAGAGGTTGGGCGGGATGTTCTGGAGGCCGGTCAGGAGAATGATCATGAAGAAGCCGATGATCTGCCAGATGGCGGCGGCGATGACCGAGGGCAGGGCGGTGGCGAAGGTCTCGAGAAAGGCGATTGGCCGGTCAATGATGCCGAGGCTGCGCAACAGGTAATTGATGAGGCCGACATTCTCGTCATAGAGCCAGCGCCAGATGATGCCGACGGCGACGACCATCAGGGGATAGCTCATGAAGATGATGGTCCGGTAGACGGTGCGGCCCCGAATGCGGCTGTTGACCATAAGGGCGAGGCCGATGGCGAGGATGATGGCGATCGGTGCGGTCAGCATGTATTTGAAGGTGTTGGTCAGAGCCTCCCAGAAGACGTCGTCATAGACCCACATCTCTTCGTAATGATAGAGTCCGGCCCATTCCGAGGGTTTGGTCGGCGACCAGAACTGGAACGAGAGGACGACATTCCACAACAGCGGAATGACTCGATAGAGGAGGAAAATCGCAAGTGCGGGGATCAACAGCACCCAGATCAGCGCCAATTCGCGATGGCGTTTCCTGGCGAAGAGGCCGCGTCTGGCGGAGGGGGCGACCGTCCGGCCGCCCCCGATCCGCGATTGGTGGCTCGAGGTGCTAGCGGTTGCCACGTCGAATCACGCGATTGACATTGGATTCGGCGGCCTCGATGGCTTCCGCCGGGTCCTTCTGGCCCAGGAGTGCTGCCTGCAGCTCCGGATAGAACGCCTCCTTGATCCTTGCATCCAAGGGCGTCACCCAATCGCCTGTCGCCTTGTCCATATTGGCGAGCGACAATTCGAGCGTCTCCTGCTTCAGGGGATCCTCGGTATCGGCGATGAGCTCTGCATCGACCGTCTCGTTCAGCGTCAGGATCGTGAAGGTGTCGGCCATCGTCGTCTGCCATTTGTCGTTGAGCGCGATGGCGATGAAGTCGAAGGCCTCGTCCGGGTACTCGGTGCTGGCGGAGATGCCGAGGCCATGGGCGTTGGGGACGCCCCAGCCACCGGGCCATTCCACCACGCCCAAGGTGTCGGCATTGGCCCAGTCGGCCTGGCCCATGATCCAGAAAAGGGCAGCACCATGGCCCTGATACATGCCGATATCGCCGGCGGCGAAGGCGTTGTTGGGTTCGACCCAGCGGCCGGTCCAGGAGATGTTGTTGATCGCACCGCTCTGGGTCGCCTCGGCGAGCTTAGTGACGGCGTCGACCATTTCGGGCGTGTTGAAGGCGGCCTCGGTCATACCCTCATTGAGCAGATCGATGTCGTTCATCGCGAAGAGCGCCCAGTAGAGCCAATCGAAATTGAGCGTGATGAAGCCCGAGCGGCCCTCGCCGGTGGCGGCGATTTTCCCGGCATCATCCAGAATTTCGTCGAAGTTCGTCGGCGGTCCCTCGATCCCGGCCTCTTCGAAGAGCTTCTTGTTGTAGACCATCAATGTCTTCGAGAAATAGTAGGGCAGCATGTATTGCTTGCCGTCATACTGCCAGAATTCGAGGCCTTCCGGATTGTAGCGGGCCTTGATGTCCGGATGCTCCTCGAGATAGGGCGTGAGGTCGACAAGACCGTCATCGGCGGCGTATTCGGCCCAGAGCATGCCTTGCACGTCGATGATATCGGGGGCGGTGCCGGCGACCAGCTGGGTCTGATAGAAGGTCGCGTATTCGGTGCCCTTCTTGTCCAGCCACTCGACCGTGAAGTCCGGATGCATCTCCTGGAAATCGGCGATCCAGCCCTGGAATTTTTCCTCATAGATCGGCAGGTTCCAGGTCAAGAGTGTCAGCGTCTTGTCCTGTGCCGCAGCCCGGTCCGCTGCGAGAGTAGAGGCCAGCAACCCGATGGCGGCTGCCGTTCCGATGACGTAACGTCGATTGATCATTTTTTCCCTCCTGGTTCCCTACACACGCAAAATCGTTCAGAATTCGAGCGCAATCTCCCTGCCCTCGGCGAGGGCGCGCTCAGCTTCGAGACAGAGGATGACGGCACGCCGGGCCTCCGCGGGCGGCATCAGCGACCGGCTTTCGGCGAAGGCCCGGGTCGACTGCCGCAATTGCTCCTGCAACTCGAAGATTTCACCCGACGGTTTATCGAGAACGATGATTTCAGGTCCGTCGGCGCCGGCTCGCAACAGCGCCAGCTCGAACAACGGTTCGGTCTCGCGCGCGCTGGCGCCGGACCAGGTGCTGCGGATCGCACCCTGGGAGCCGGTCATTTCGAACGTCAGATAATGGCCGAAGCCGGCAAGCGACTGGGTGATGGTGGCGTAAGCACCGTCTTCGTAGCGCATGATGCTGGTGAAATTGTCGACCATGCCCCGGGCCCCTGTTCCGGGATCGGCGTTGCTGCCGATCGCCGAAACCGCGACCGGCTCGCCGAGCCCGGCCATGTACCAGGCGATGAGATCGTAGAAATGGACGGGCTCCTCGAGAATCCAGGAGCCGACCCGATCCGGATCGTGGCGCCACCCGGCGGCACCGGGGCGATAGGGATGGCGGAAGAGGGTGAGATTGGCGTAGCGCGGCCGGCCGATCGCACCTTCGTCGATCAGCGCCTTGATGCACGCCCACTGCACCGAAAGCCTGAGTTCGTGGCCGACGGAAAGACATCTGCCGCTTTGGGCGAGCGCCTGCATCAGGGCATCGCAGTCGCCGATGCTGGTCGCCATCGGCTTTTCGAGTTGCACGTGCTTGCCGGCCTGGAGCGCCCTGATCGCCAATGCCGCATGCAAGCTGTTGGGAACAACGATATCGACGGCGTCGATCTGGGGCGCTGCGAGGAACTGGCCGAGGTTGCGGAAGATCAGAGCGTCGGGATGCGCCTCTTCGGCCGCAAGCGCGCTGGCTTTGCTATTGGCGAGGATCGCCCTGAGCTCGCCGCTGCCGTCGAGGTTGGCAAGGCATTGGGCGTGCAGCCTGCCGAAGGCGCCGAAGCCGATAAGCCCCCAGCCCACCGTCATGACGGCACCTTGGGCGTCGAAAGCGCGCGGCCGGTTCGCGGATCGAACAGATGCATGCGTTCGAGATCGGGAAAGAGGCGCAGCTTGTCGGCCTCGGTGCGGATCGTCCGGGGCGGCAAGCGCGCCACCACTTCCTGGGATTTGATGGAGAAAAAGACGAGGGTATCGCTGCCTAAAGGCTCGATGACTTCGGGGCGTACATGAAGCATCGCATCGTGTCGCGACGAAGGATCGAAGTCTTCTGGGCGAATGCCGAAGATCACCTCGCGGCCGAGCAGCGAACTGCAGCGCGGCCGCTCGGAATCCGGCAGGTTCAGGGTCGATCCATCCTCGAGTTCGAGCCTGAGCCTGCCATCGCCATTGGTCAGGCGCGCCGGCAGAAGGTTCATGACGGGCGAGCCGATGAACCCCGCGACATAGGTGCTGGCCGGCTGATTGTAGATTTCGTCGGGGGTGCCGAGCTGCTCGATGATCCCGCCGCGCATGATGACGATGCGGTCGGCCAGGGTCATCGCCTCGACCTGGTCGTGCGTGACATAGACGACGGTGGTCGAGACGCGGCGGTGCAGCTTTTTGATCTCGGTCCGCATCTGCACGCGCAGCTTGGCGTCGAGATTGGAGAGCGGCTCATCGAAGAGGAATACCTGCGGATCGCGGACGATGGCGCGGCCCATGGCGACGCGCTGGCGCTGTCCGCCGGAGAGCTGTTTGGGCCGCCGGTGCAGAAGTTCCTCGATATTGAGGATGCTCGCCGCATGCTGGACGCGCTGCTTGATCTCGGCCCGGCCATAATTGCGGTAGCGCAGGCCGAAGCCGATGTTCTCCGCGACCGACATATGCGGGTAGAGCGCGTAGTCCTGAAAGACCATGGCGATGTCGCGGTCCTTGGGCTCGCGCTCATTGACCAGCGCATCACCGATCCAGATCTCGCCCGACGTGATATCTTCGAGCCCGGCAATCATGCGCAGCGTCGTGCTCTTGCCACAGCCCGAGGGCCCGACCAGGACGATGAATTCCTTGTCCTCGATGGCAAGATCGATCCCGTCCACGGCGAGCACATCGCCGTAGCTCTTGGTCAGCGATCTCAGCGCAAGTTTTGCCATTTCTCCCTTTGACCACCCAACCTCATCAATGCTCGCCCTCTCCGCATCCGTTCGGTTATCGATAGCAAGCAGACACCAGAATGTCGGGCCGTGCAAGCCTAGGGCAGGGGGTAGCGCAGAATTGCGGCGAGGCTGCCGCCGCCCGGAATATCGGCGCGGCGCAGGGCAAGGATGCGGGCACCGGACAAGTAGGCGCGGCCGGCGATTTCATCGACGACGCCGTGACTGTCCGCACCCGGTCCGTCGGCAAGGGTGACGCTCCCGTCTTCCTCGCCGATGGTGCCGGGTATCGTCTCATCGATATCGACCGCGAGCATGGCGACAGCGCCGAAAGTGGCGGCCCGGGCTGCGTGTCCGACATCGGTCGTCGTGCGCCCTTGTCCGGTCCGTTGGGAGAACAACGCTGCAAATTCCTGGACATCGTCATGATGGAGCTGGTCCAGGATCGCCCGGGACCGGTGGGCGAGCTCGGTTTCCGATGTTCCTTGCGGATTTCCCTCGATGGTCGTCTGCGCCAAGTGCGGATAGGTGCAGACGGCCCTGAAGATGCCATCGAGCGGCTGGGTGGTCGCCAGGATGAGCGGCGTGTCCTTGCCATGGAGGAACTCGCGCAAGGCATTGTCGACCGCCCTTGCATATTGATCGATCCGCACCTTCTTGCCCTCGGATCCCGTCAGGCGGCCACGTGGCGAACGGCTCTGAAGCGATCCTCGCCCGACCGCGTCGCTCATATCCTGTGGCATATCGGGCACTTTGACGATGCCTGCCGGGAAGTCGCCGGTGACCTCGACGAGCCGCGCTGAATCCTGCGATAGGGCGAGGACATAGGCGTGGTGGGATGCCGTGACAGCACGCAGCAGCGGTTTGACGTGGAAGCGGTCCGCGACCTGGGCGGTCGGCTGGAGCCGGTTGGCGAGACGGAACGTCATGACCCGTCCCACCGTGACGAAGACAGCAAGGCTGTGCGCTTGAAACGCCCAGAAATCGTCATCCTCGGCGAGGCCGTCCAGATGCCCACCGATGGCCTCGAGACCGCGTTTTTCCATGCCACTCTGCGCGAGTTGGTCCAGGGCGGTCTTGGCCAGGTTGCCGAAAGCGATGCGGTCGGCCTGGGCGTCGGGCGTCACCGGGGTCGTCGGCAGATAGATCGAGACACAGGCAGACTCGCGATGCGTGATCAGCCTTTCGATTTGGGCGCGTGACGGAATGTCGACATGAAGCATGCGAAATCTCCCTTGTCATTGGGCGGTCAGGTGCCGTGTTTTTCCAAAAACGCCTCGATCGACAAATTTCGGAAATCTTCAAGGCTGGACCGAAGCTTATCGTGGGACCAGTCCCACCATGCAAGGGCCATCAGGGCTTCGGCGATGGGCTGATCGAAGCGCCGCTTGATCGGTTTCGCCGGGACGCCGGCGACGACGGCATAGGGCTCGACGTCATGCGCGACAACAGCACCGGCCCCGACGACCGCACCATTGCCGATCTTGCGGCCGGGCAGGATGGTTGCGCCATGGCCGATCCAGACGTCATGGCCGATGGTGACCCGATGTCCTCTACGCCAGTCGAAAAAGCCGGTTTCGTCTTTGCCCAGCCCGTATGCGGCGGCACGATAGATGAAGTGATGCTGCGAGGCGCGCCACGTCGGATGATTGCCCGGATTGATCCGGGTTTTGGCGGCAATCGAGCAGAATTTGCCGATATGCGCGTAGATGATGTCGGCGTCGTTGACGACGTAGCTATAGGCGTCCATGCGGCTCTCGGCCATGCTCGTGCGGGCGCCGACGGCCGTATAGGCGCCGAGCCAGCAATCCCGGATTTCCGCCTCGGGATGGATGCTCGGCTCAGCCGAGAGCGGCGGGGCGGGTAGCGCCGCCGCGCTCGCATGGCGTGCGATATGGGTCAGTGGGGGTGATTGGATTAGGCGAACTCCGCACCGGGGCATCTTCCGTCCTTGAACTTGGAGGTGCGCCGGGTCAATTCCTTTACAGGCAGTGCGGCAACAAGCATGGGGGCACCACGCCGATGAGCGAAGCGGTCGATTGGATGACGAACGGGGTTAAGGTTATCCCGGGCGATCAGCTGGACGCCAACACGCCGCAAACGCCCGGCATGCATCGCGAGGCCGCCATCAATTTCGCCCGTGCTGGTGCCAAGAAGATCTGGGCCGGCACGGTTACCATCCACGCCGATGCCAAAACCGGCGCGCATCACCACGGGGCGCTAGAAAGCGTCATTTATGTGTTGAAGGGCAAGGCGAGGATGCGCTGGGGCGAGCGGCTCGAATATGTCGCCGAGGCGGGGCCTGGCGATTTCATCTTCGTCCCGCCCTATGTGCCGCACCAGGAGATCAATGCCAGCAGCGACGAGCCTCTCGAATGCGTGCTGGTGCGAAGCGACCAGGAGGCCGTGGTCGTCAATCTCGACATCGAGCCGGTCGAAAAACCCAAAGCCGTCGCCTGGGTCGATCCGATCCATCGGGAACCCTCCTGATCCGCTCACGGCGCCGCTAAAGCAGATGTGACACGTCAAGCTGCCGCCGCGCACCATGTTCCGGTGTCGGGGGATGGCAACGGTCACGAGGTGCCGGCATGGCGAACGCCACGATCGATCTGCGGCGATGGGCCCCCGATCCGCCGAATGCGGTCGAGCGGGGGAGCCTGCGCCGCGCACTCGAATTGCATGGCCATTGGACACCCCTGCAGATCGCGGGCCGGCATTGGGAGGTGGGGTGCGTCGCGCTCGAAATTACCCAGCGGTGCAATCTCGATTGCGAACTTTGCTACCTGTCGGAGCACTCCGAAGCGGTTCGCGACCTGCCGCTCGATGAAGTGTTCCGCCGGATCGACCTGATCGCACAATGTTACGGGCCGGCCACCAATGTTCAGGTGACGGGCGGCGACCCGACGCTACGAAAACGCGATGAGCTGGTAGCGATCGTCCGCCGTCTTGTCGAGCTGGGTTTGAAGCCCGCGCTGTTTACGAATGGCATCAAAGCGACGCGAGATTTGCTGGAGGAGCTTGCCGGGGCGGGCCTGAAAGATGTCGCCTTTCATGTCGACATCACGCAGCGGCGCAAAGGATTTGCGAGCGAGGAGGCACTCAATCGGATCCGGCTCGATTATATCGAACGGGCACGCGGGCTCGGTCTGCACGTCTTGTTCAATACCTCCGTGACCCGGGACAATATCGAGGCGGTGCCGATGCTCGCCCGATTTTTCCGAGATCACGCCGACATCGTCCATCTGGCATCGTTTCAGCCGCACGCGGATACGGGTCGAGGCGTCAAGGGGAAGGGCGGGCTGGCGATTACGCCGCGGATGGTGAGCGAGCGGATCGAGGCGGGGCTCGGTACCGAACTCGGTTTCGACCGGCCGCTGATCGGGCATCCCGAGTGCAATCAATATAGCGGCTGTCTGGTCGCGGGAAGGGTCGTGGCACCCCTGTTCGATGCTCCAGGACTTATCGCGGCCTTGCTGGAACGTACCTCGGGCATCCGCTTCGAGCGTCACGACCGCTGGCAGCAGATGCGACAGTGCGTTGAAGTGGCGCTGCGGAACATCGACCTTTGGCCCGCCGGGCTCGTCTATGCCGGCCGGAAATTCTGGCAGCTCCGCCGGGCCTGGCGGGCCGGCCACTGGCGCGTGCACAAGCTCAGCTTTCACGTCCACAACTTCATGGATGCCGGCGAACTCGATCCTGCACGGTGCGAAACCTGCGTCTTCAAGGTGATGACGCGCGATGGACCGATTTCGATGTGCGTCCACAACGCCAAGCGCGACGCCTTCATCACCCAGCCGATCAGCCGGCAAGACGGCGAAACCTGGTATCCCCTCGGGACGGAGATCGTCTCGAACCCCTCAAGCCATCCCCTGAAGCGCCTGAAAGGCAAGACCCGGCAGATGGTGATCGGGCGGGGACGAAGAGTCGAGGCCCCGCCCTAGCGCATCACGGCGTGGGTCAGGACAGGAGCGGAGAAGCCCTTCAGGTGCCTCGCACCTTGGGCCACCGTGCGATGGCTTCCGCAAACAGCGGCCTCGACAGCGTCGCTGATCAAGATTTCGCCATCGGCGGCCTCGGCGCAAAGTCTCGAGGCGAGGTTGGTGACCCGGCCGATGGCGGTATAATCGTAGCGGCCCTCGAAGCCGATTTGCCCGAGCGTCGCTTCGCCCCGGGCGATGCCGATACCGCAGCCGAGAACGAAGCCACGGGCGCGCCAGTGCCCGGCCAGACCGGCAACGCGGTCGCGGATCTCGAGCCCCAGACGGACGGCGCTGAGCTCCGGCTCGTCACACGGGATGGGATCGTTCAGAACCACCATCATGCCGTCGCCGAGAAAGCTTTCGAGCGTGCCGTCATGGCGATGGATCAAGGTGCCCACAGCCTCGTAATATTCCTGCACGACCTGCATCACCTGATCCGGCGGCGCCTGTTCGGCGAAGGCGGTGAAGCCGCGCAGATCGCAGAACAGCACCACGACCTCGCGCCGGTGACTTTCGAGCAGGGCCTCACCGCCGGAGCTCATGATCACGTCGGCGACCTGCGGTGCGAGGAACCGACGTAGCCGCGCCAGCCTTTCGATCTGCTCGACCTGCGATGCGACCCTCTGCTCCAGCGTTCGATTCCAGTCGGCAAGCTCAATTGCAAGCTCGTTGACCTGATCATGGAGACGCTTGGTGCGAAGGATCGAGCGGACCCGCGCCACCAATGCCGCCTGCTCGACCGGCTTGGTCAAATATTCATCGGCACCTGCGTCAAGCCCCGCCACCACCTCGTCGATCTGAGTTTTTGCAGTTACCAGAATGATCGGCATGTAGGGCAACGAGGCGTCGGCCTTGAGCCGCCGGCAGACTTCCAGGCCATCGAGCCGGGGCATCATGACATCGAGCAGGATCAGATCCGGCCTTAGTTCTTTCGCTGCGTCGAGGGCCTCGACGCCGTCGGCCGCAACGGCGGTGGCATAGCCCTGGCTCGCCAGGCGGGCTTCGAGAATCTCCCGGTTATCGGCGTGATCGTCGACAATGAGGATCAGCGCCGGCTCACGCACCGCTGGCATCGCTTTCGAGATAGCCGCGCACGGTTGCCAGCAATTGACGCGGACTGAATGGCTTGGTGACGTAGCCGTCGCAGCCGGCAGCCCGCGCCTTCTCCTCGTCGCCGCTCAGGGCGAACGAGGTCACGGCGACAATGGGCGTGGCTGCGAGCGCGGCATCGGCCTTGATCTGCCGGGTCGCCTCATAGCCGTCGATGACCGGTAATTGAATATCCATAAGGATAAGATCCGGATGGTGCAGCTTGGCCTGCTCGACCCCCTCCATGCCGGTCGTCGCCTCGAGGATTTCATAGCCGACGCTGGTCAAGAGATCCCTGAGGATGGTGCGATTATCCTCCTGGTCCTCGACGACGAGGATGCGCGGTGTCATGCGGCCCTCGATTCTTCGACTCTCAGGGGCAGCGAAAAGCAGAAACGTGAGCCGCCACCTTCGCGTGCCTCGACCCAGATATGGCCGCCATGCAGCTCGACGATGCGTTGCGCAATTGCCAACCCAAGTCCGCTACCGCCTTTCTCCCGCGTCGACGAACTGTCCATCTGATGGAACACCTCGAAAATCCGGCGACGCTCGCTCGCAGGGATCCCGGGGCCGGTGTCTTCGACCGCGATCAGCAGATCCTCGTCGCGAGGCGTCACACGGATCCGAACACTGCCTTCATCGGTGAATTTGATGGCATTGCCAACCAGATTGAGCAGCACCTGGGTCAGACGTTTGGCGTCGCCTTTGGCGAGTGGCAGATTAGGCGGCAGATCGGCCGTCAGGGACAGCTGTTTTGCTGATGCGAGGCTTTCGGTGGCATTGATCACGGCAAGGACGATGTCGCGCATCGCATAATCGCCGAGGGACAGCTGGAGTTGTCCGGCTTCGATCTTGGACAGATCGAGTACATCGTTGATCAGCCCCAGTAGGTGCCGGCTGTTCGCCTCGACACGCTCCAAAACGCCACGGATCTTGCCTGGCGGCTCGCCATAGATGCCGTCCTGGATCAACTCTGTGAAGCCTAGAATGGCATTCAAGGGAGTGCGTAACTCATGGCTCATATTGGCAAGAAACTGAGATTTGTGCTCGCTTGCGACCTCAAGCTGGCGCGATTTTCGCTCAAGCTCGTGAAACAGGCGCGCATTGTGGACGGCAAGCGAGGATTGGGCGGCGAACGACTTGACCAGCTCGACCATGTCCTCGTCGAACGGTCCGACGCGCTTACGACGAAAGACCAGGGCGCCGATAACCTCGCCTTCGCGCATCAGGGGTACGCCAAGCAGGGCGAGGATGCCCGCCTGCAACATCGCCGAATGCAGAGGGTAATTCGGTTCCCGGGTGAGGTCCGCGATCTGCACCGCATCCCGGCTCCTGGCACAGCGCCCGACGACCGTTTCGCCTAGCCGATCGGAGAGTCCCTTAATGGCACGTACCAACTGGTCCTCCATGCCATGGACGGCGGCAATCCGAAATCCGCCTTCGGCTTCGTCATCAGCGATATAGATCGCCGCACCACCCGCATCTGCCAGTGTGCAAGCGTGGGCAAGGATGCGCCTCAATACGGTCTCGAGATCGAGCGAGGAATTGACAGTGTTGCCGACGTCGGAGAGCGCCTGCAGCCGATCCAGCGCCAGTCGAAGCTCGGCGGTCCGCTCCACGATCCGCTGTTCGAGCATGGTATGGGATTCATGGAGCCGTCCGGCCATCCGGTTGAACTCGCCGGCAAGCGTTTCGAGTTCGTCACCGGTGTCGATTTCGATACGCTCGGTAAGATCACCGCTGCCGATCCGAGCCGCACCTTCCTGGAGTTGCTGGATCGGTCCGGTCATGCGGCGCGCCAGCAACAGTCCGGCCAAAACTGCAAGGACGACGCCTGCCAGCACTAGGGCTACGGTCCGAAGCATCGAGGCATAGAGGGGGCGATAGGCTTCCTGCACGGGCAGTTCGACGAAAACCGACCAGCCGAGCGAAGGGATGCTCGCATGTGTGCTCAGTGCCTGCCTGCCCTCCGGATCGGTCGCGGTAAGGGCGTCACCGGTCGAAGTGCTAGCCAGGACTGCCGCGATTTGAGGGAGGCGTGCAAGATCGGTCCGGCGCAGGACGAGGCTGATATCGGGATGGGCGATCAGCCGCCCTTGGGCGTCGACAACGTAGGCCCGACCCGTACGCCCGACCTCGATCGCGGAGACGACATCCCAGATGAATTTGAGGTTGACCTCGGCCACGGTGACACCGCCACGGGCGCCGCGTTCGGCCGCAGCGATGGTCATATAGGGCTCGGATTCCCGATGAAAATAGACGGGACCTCGCCAGAATCCTTCAGCCCTGGCTTCGAAGAACGCGGGTTCTGCCGAGCGGTCGAGATTGCTGCCGACCACATCCATTGCGACACGGGAAATCCGCAGCTGCTCCTTGCCGGCGCCGTCGATATAGGCAAGTTCGGTGATCGGCGGCGCCTGTCGTAGCAGGCGAATGAAATCGAACCGCCGTTGCTCGGCGCCGTCGGGCGCAGCGAAGGCTCCCAAATGCGTGGTCCAGCCGAGCTGGCCCTCGATATTATCGATGTATTGCGCAATCGCTGCGGCGGCAGCATTTGCTTTTTCGCGTTGAATTCGACCGAGCGCCTCGCGATTTTCGCCGTAGGCAAACCAGATCTGGATGGCGCCGCTGACGACCAGCGATCCTGCCACCAGTGCCGCAAGAATGATCGCGTATTTGCGTAGCAGCCGGCCATGCCGCGGTCCGGACTTGGAGGTTGTGGGCATCGCCCTTGTCACTCGATGATCTCATCCGCACGGAGCATGATCGACGCTGGAATGTCAAAATCGAGCGCTTTAGCGGTTTGCAGATTGATCACTACCCGAACCACCGACGGGCGAATTACCGGCAAGTCCGATGGCTTGGTGCCCCTCAGGATGCGATCGACATATCGCGCCGCATCTTCACCGATGGCCGCGGTATCGGGCGTCAACGCCATAAGCGCGCCAATTGCAACAAAGGCGCTGGAATCAGTGACCGAAGGCAACCCATGCTCGATGAGCAGCTTGGCCAGTTTCTGGCCGAGACTCCGGTCACTGTTGATGGAGCCGTCGGCCGGCGTGAAAACGCCGTCAATATCCCTTTCGGCTATGGCGGCGATCGCGTCCTCGATCTCGATCGGGCCGCCGGCATCGACGCGGACCAATTCGAGCCCCAGGCCAGCGGCGGCCGCGGCGAGTGCCGCCGGATAGTCGTTCCAAGTCGGATTGGCTGGATTGATGAGTACAGCTATCCGCCGTGCCTGAGGTACGGCCTCCTTGAGAAGCTGCAGGCACTTCTCATGCTGAATGGCACTATTCAACGTAACGCCCGTGATGTTGCCTGGTGGTCTGGCGAAGTTCGCGACGAGCTCAGCCATGGCGTCTTCGTTGACGGGACCGACGACGATCGGGATCGTCGCCGTGGCGCCAGCGGCGGCACGGGCGCCATTGCCGGAATATGTCCAGATGACGTCCGGGGCGAGTGCTACGAGCTCATCCGCTAGCCCCGGCAGGCGCTGAAAATCTCCTTCGGCTGCGCGTATTTTGAGCCTGATCGATTGGTCTGGTTCATACTCAAGGCCTTTAAGCCCGGCCAGAAACTGGGCAAGCGGCACGGATTGTTCCGGTGTCGGCGAGTTCGGTAACAGCATACCCACAATAGGCACGGTTTGCGCCCAAAGAACCCTCGACCGGAGCGAAAACACCGTCACGGCCGCTGAAAGTAGAAGGTCTCGCCGTCTCATTCGATGATCTCACCCGCGCGCAGCAGGATCGCCGGTGGAATTGCCAAACCCAGATTTGCGGCGGTGCGGAGATTGATCACGAGCTCGAACTCGGTGGTGAGCTGGATCGGCATGTCGGCCGGTTTGGCGCCCTTGAGAATTTGGGCGACATAAGCGGCGGCGCGGCGAAAAAGATCCGGAAAGCTCGCACCATAAGACATTAGTCCTCCGGCATCGACGAAGTTGCGCTGTTCAGCCATGGTCGCGATGTGCTGCACGTCGGCGGCGTGAACAATGTCGTCCTGCAGAGTGTGGGTAAGGAAATCCCGCACGATGATCAGCCCTTCGGCCCCTTCGGTCTGAGCCGAGCGCATGAGCGATTCGAGCTCGGATTTTTTCGGAGAGGTTAGCCCCAGCCGGATCGTTCTCAGGCCCTGCAGATGCGCCGCCTGCTCGGTCTTCTCGCCCCACGCCCGAAACAGCGGATCCACCGTGTTGTGAAGAACCGCAACCGTCGTCAGGCCAGGGACAACCTCCCGCAGCAGGTCGACACGTTTTGCGGCGAGGTCCTCGCCGAAATGCGAAAGCCCGGTAACGCTACCTCCGGGATGGTTGAGACTCTCGAAAAGATCGGGATCCGTAACAGTCGACGGGAGGCCGACGGCGACGACGGGCATGTCCGGTGCGCGCTTGCGGATGGCGAGGGCCGCTGCTAGCCCAGGCACGACCAGCACGTCCACCTGCTGCATCACCATGTCGTCGAGTTGCAGCGCGAACTGCTCCATGCCGCCATTGGCGTAGCGTTCTTTGAGCAGAATGTTCTGGCCGATGGTGTAGCCCTGATCGGCCAAGCCCTGGCGCAACCCGTCGAGATCTTGAACGTGACTTTCGCGGGAGGCAATCCCGAGGAAGCCGACCACGGGTGGCCGTGGCTCGGTTTGCGCCTGGACCAGCGATGGCAAGGCGGCCAGTGCGCCGGCCATAGCGACGAAGATCACACGTAACGCAGCCCTAATCACCGGCGCTCCCGCCTAACTGTATCAGCCACAAGTCGCTGATACAGCGCGCTATTGCTACCACCGGGCCGACAGTCTATCTAGCGAATTCTCGGGGGGTTGGAGCGCCCGTTCATCCTGGCGGATGAGCAGGACTATCCGGCGCAGCGGGCGGTCGCACGAGAAAACTTCTGAATGCTTGGCTGGGGCGGCAGGATTCGAACCTGCGAATGCCGGAATCAAAATCCGGTGCCTTACCACTTGGCGACGCCCCAACAGCGAATACGGGTAGATGCAGCGGAGAGATAGGCCGCAAACCTTTAGGTTGCAACTCCTGAGGCGGATCGGTGCTTAGGGGAGCCTGCGAATTGGTGTGCCCAGATGGAGACCCAACTCGGTTGCCGCGGATTTGCCGTTGATGGCAATTTCAACCAGACCGACGCTATTCTCATACCAGAATGGCCCGGTGGCCGCGCCGAACGTCGGTGCAAACCGCAGCACATGGTCGCCGACGGCGATGGCAGCGTCACGCGGCAGACCGGATGCACGGAGGCCGGTGAACGCATTGCCATAGTCGTCGATGAAGACGATCTCCGAGAGATCATCGGGCCAGTCGAAACGCTTCGGGGTGGCGGATGACAGGCCCCAGGCATCGCGGCGTGCCAGTCTCGCCGCTACCGGCGCGAACAGGTCGCGGCCGTGGAAGCTCGTCGAGAGGTGATTCGGACGCCAATCGATGCGGTAGGTGCTCGCATCTCGATCAGCGCGCAGGATCAATTCGAACAGGCCGTTGTCGGGGCCGACCAGCCAGCGTCCGTTGGTTGCGATGGCCAAGGGGGCGCGTTCGGTGCCGACGGTGGGATCGACAATGGCGAGCAGCACATCGCCTGTCTCGAGGAATGGCAGATAGGCATTGAGCAGATTGGCGCTCAGTCGCGGATCGGCGCGAGGCGCGTCGGCCAGGAGATCGATCACCCTGATCTCGGGCGCCTGACGGGCCAGCACGGCGTGCATCTGCCCTTGATACGGTCCTCCCCTGCCAAAATCGGTGAAGAGGAAAATCATCCCGAGACCGTTTGGGTCGCCACTATCCACCAGTCCGGGCGCAATTGGCGAAGCTCGGTTTCGGCGCGGCGAAGGGCCGCTTCATCCTCGAAAATCCCGAAGCAAGTGGCGCCGCTGCCGCTCATCCGCGCCAGAAGACAATCCGGCAGAGCGCGCAAGACCTCTAGCGTGTCCTCGATCCTGGACTCGATGCGCATGGCCGCCGTTTCGAGTTCGTTGGGATAGCGGCTCAGCCAGTGCGTGAATTGCACAATGGAAGGAAATGCCGGCAGTGCGGCCCGGAAGGATGGCGCGGGCTCGAAGTCGAGCCTCGCAAAGACCTCACGCGTGGCGACGGCGCAGCGAGCGTTGGCCAGGAGCAGCGGCAGTTCAGGCAGACCCCGCATCGGATCGAGCCGTTCGCCGATACCGCGCATCCTGGCCGAGCGGGCGTAGATGCAGACGGGTAGGTCGGCGCCGAGTTCCTGACCCAGATCCCGCAACGCCTGATCGTCGATTTCCACCTGCCAGAGTTGCACGAGGCCGCGCAAGGTCGCTGCGGCATCGCTCGAACCGCCACCCAGACCCGCAGCCATAGGCAGGTGCTTGTCCAGATGAATGGCTACGTCGGGCGATCGGCAAAGGCGATCCGCCAACAACTTCGCGGCTCGCCAGACGAGATTGTCCTGGCCGGCGTCGAGGCCCGCCGCCATCGGTCCGTCGATCGTCAGGCTCAGTTCGGTTGCATGGTGCAGGCGCACACGGTCGCCGAATTCGGTAAAGACGACACAGCTGTCGAGTTCATGAAAGCCGTCGGCGCGACGACCGGTGATCAACAGATCGAGGTTGATCTTCGCGGGTGCCCGAACCTCGACGATGGCTGTCGCGTCAGCGCCTGCAATGGTTTCAGCCGCGGTCGGCTCCGCCCTCATCCGGCAATCCATTGACGAGCTTCGCCTCGATCTCGACGATGTCTTCTTCCTCCGGCTCGAGGCTCAGCGCCCGATCCCATTGATAGCGGGCCTCACGAATCCGGCCAACGCGCCAATAGGCATCGCCCAGATGGTCGTTGAGGACGGGATCGCCCGGCTCCAGTTCGACGGCGCGCTCGAGGTAATCGACCGATTTCTCGAAGTCGCCCAGCCTATAATAGGCCCAGCCCAGACTGTCGACGATGAACCCGTCATTGGGCCTGGTATCGACCGCCTTGTGCAGCATCGCCTGCGCCCGATCGAGATTGAGGCCCTGATCGACCCAACTGTAGCCGAGATAGTTGAGGATGAACGGCTGATCGGGGCTCAGTTCCAGCGCTTTGAGGAAGTCGCTCTCGGCCTCGGGCCAGCGATCCGTGCGTTCGTAGGCAATGCCTCGATTGTAGAACAGGCGCCAATCGTCTTCCACGGCGGTGTCGAGCCTGCCGATCGCTTCGCTATAGGCCTCCGAGGCCTCTTCGAAGCGCTGCTCGCGGCGGAGCAGGTCACCGAGTGCCGTGACGGCGTCCAGGTCTTGCGGCCGCTCCTCGCTCAATTCGCGCAATGCCGCCAGCGCCTCGTCGAGCCGCTCGAGATCGTACAGGGCAAGGGCCCCTGCCCGCTGCGCTTCCCAGTAATAGGGGCTTTCCTCGTCAATCTGGTCGAAGGCGCGGATCGCCTCCTCCGGGTTTTCCATCTGCAGTGCCAAACGACCGACCTCGAGCCAGATCGAGCCGTCGTCGCGCTCGAGAAACGAGGCAAGACGGGCAAAGCGCATGGCTTCGGGTGCGATATCCTGCTGATCGAAGAAGAGGGCGAGTGTGAACAGCGTGTCCGCCATGCCTTGCGTGGCGCTCGCAACCGGCATTGCGATCGCATCGCCGGCCCCGGCTTGGGCGAGCAGTTCCTGGATACGTCCGTTATTGCGTACGGCCTCGGGTTCAGCCTCGATCCGCGGTGCTATGACCTCGGGCCGACCGAGTTTCTGCTGCACGCCGGCCCAGGCCTCCAGCAACGGCAACCTGTTGCCGTTGTCGGCTACGAGCAAACCATCGAAGGTGCTGTTCGCGGCTTCCAGCCGATCCGAGAGCGCCTCGATGACGCCACGATAATACGCGGCCTTGTCGGCCAACCCCTCGTTGTCGCTGGCCTCGAGCTTGACCAGTGCCGAATCGGTATCGCCCGCGCCGAACAGCGCCCAAGCCAAGAGCAGCGGCCGTATGACGCCGATGGCGCCGCGCTCGTCGAGGGCCTCGATGCGGTCGCTCGCATCGTCGAAATCGCCATCTCGAGCAGCATTAAGGGCAAGGAGCAGACTGGCCGTTTCAAGGTCCGGATCCGTTTCGTGGAGACTTTCGGCATCTTCAAGTGCCGCCTCAAAGTCGCCGGCGGTCAGGTGCAGCACAAAAATCTGGCGCCGCAACTCGAGATTGTCCGGATCACGCTGCAGAGCGGCCTCGAAGGTATCGGCCGCGCTGCGGATATCGCCGATCTGGACAGCGTGCAGACCCGCCAGATAGTTGCCCGAGAGCGAATTGTCGAAGCCGCCATTGCGGCCGCCCGAGACTATCGCCCGAATATCGGCCACCAGTGTCGTCTCGGAGGTATTCGGATTGGTGCAGGCAGACCCGGAGAATAAAGTGAGGCCCAGCCCGACCAGAAGTGCGGGCTTGACCGGCGATTGCCGCCACATCGAGACCAGTGAACGCTGGGGTAACTTCCGCTTTCCCGCCCCGATTTGATTTTGATCAGTTGACGAGCGCATGGCGCGGCCCCAAAAAGCGTTAAGATGACGAGCCAGTTCACGCTGGTTCATAGATATCCATTCGGTTAGACCACTCATCGACATCTGGAACACACATCATGCTCAAAACATCGAAGAGCAAGAACGACCCTACCGCCCGCGGACCGGCCCAGGAGGGCAAAGTCTTCGACGGCAAGAAAGTCAAGCCTGCACTTTACGTTGGCACAGCCGTCGGACATGGTCGCTACATAGCTGGGCAGGATGAGAGCGGCAAGCTCGTCTTGGATCATGGCGGCCAACCGGTACCTTATAAGGATATCTGAGCGGCACGCCCTCCAGGACAAGACCCGCGGGGCGAACTCTACCGAGGTATTCGGTGACGCGCGAAGCTGTTGCGGCATGGCTTGACTGGTATGCCCAAATGGGCGTGCGCGACGCCTTTGGATCCTGGCCGACCACGTCGAAGCGAGCCGTCGTCGCTGCGGAGGGTTTGCCGAAGGCGACTACACGGCGCCCGCCAGCCGACTCGGCTCGGAATGAGGATCGTCCAGCGTCTTTCGACGCCGCCCCGTCGGGTCGACCATCCGGCGGTCCCGTTTCCCCTCTCCTCACGCGTTCGCCCGTCGCGGGCCACGCCCGCGCCATCGCCGAGGCTTGCTCGACGCTCGACGAACTGGCCGAAGCGACGGCCGCCTTCGATGGTTGCGCGCTTCGACATACCGCGACGCAGTGCTGTTTCAGCGACGGGAATCCTGGCTCGTCGCTAATGCTGATCGGCGAGGCGCCGGGGGCCGAGGAAGATCGCCAGGGCAAGCCGTTTGTCGGACAGAGCGGGCAGCTCCTGGATCGGATGATGGCGACGATCGGTCTGAATCGGACGCAATTCTATATCACCAATGCGATCTTCTGGCGGCCTCCCGGCAATCGGACGCCGACGCCGGCGGAGATCGCGACCTGCCAACCCTTTCTTGAACGGCAGATTGCGCTGATCCAACCTCGAATGATCGTTTTTGTCGGTGGCATTGCCGCGAAGGCGCTCTTGGGTGTGTCCGAGGGCGTGACCAAGTTGCGCGGAAGACATTTTCCATATCATAATGGCGATCAGTCAGACGCGATTAGGTCTTTCGTAATGTTTCATCCGGCGCACCTCTTGCGCCAGCCTTTGCAGAAGCGCTTGGCGTGGAGGGATCTGTTGACGTTACGCCAATCGCTGGCGGAGCTTGAACGCGGCGAACCGTAGATTTCCGGTTTGCGAAAAGAAAAGTCGATGTGGGGTGACGCGATAAGGCGGCAGATATTGGGTTGAGCCTCAAGCTTGCCGGCATGTCGTAGAATGTGAGGGAGAGGGAGGTTTTGCCCATGTGTCGGCAAATCCAAGGCGGCGCTTTGTGCGCTGGGGAACTCCTGTTTCCCAAAAGTTTCCCTAGGCGACTACATGAAGTGAGCCGCGGCCGTCATTTTTTACGATTGCTCATTTTTGTATGCTTTGCCGGCCTTCTTGACGGACCCACCCAGAGCCGTGCCGACGATCCGGCCATAACTCTTGCTCGGCTCAAGACCGGCGAGAATAGTTCGACCCGACTGGGCGCCTTGCCGGACCAACTTTCCCGACGCGACGTCGAGCGGTATCGCCAGATCATGGAATTGCAGACGGAAGGCGATTGGCAGGCTGCCGACAGACTGATCGATCAGATCCGGAACCCATTGCTGATGGGCCACGTGATGGCCCAGCGCTATCTCCATCCCACCGGCTATCTCTCAAGCTATGACGAACTGAGCGAATGGCTCGGAGACTACGCCGACCATCCGCAGGCCGAGCGAGTTTATCGGCTTGCCGTGATCCGGTGGCCGGGCAACGTGGCGATGCCGAACGAGCCCGTCGAAGGCTATCTCAACGGCTCCGGCCAGGAACTTCTGCAGGAACGCGCGCCGCGCTATCGGAGCCCGGTCGAGCGAACAGAAGAGGAGAGCCGGGCGGTCGACGACCTTAGGCTTCGCGTCCTGGATCTTGTCGCCAGGGACGAGCCGGACCTGGCGCTCGACGAATTGGAAAACGCCCCCGACGGAAAATTCGCCGACGAGGCCGAGCTCGATCTTTCGCGGTGGTGGGTTGCACGCAGCTATTATGCGAACCAGCGTTTTCGGAAATCCTATGCGATCGCCAAGCGAGCGGCGTCGCGTTCGGGAGTGCACGAGCCGCGCCTGCATTGGACAGCCGGCCTCGCAGCCTGGCGGCTTGGACGTTTCGATGCCGCCCTTCGCCATTTCGACGACCTTGCCGGCAGCGATATCGCCGAAGGCGAGGATGTGGCGACGGGTGCATTTTGGGCAGCCAGGGCGGCGGTCCGCGCCGGCCGCCCTGAGCTGGCAGACGATTACCTGGATCGCGCCGCCGATGCGAGCGACCAATTCTACGGCCTGCTCGCCAAAGCTTCGCTCGGTCGCCCGATCACCTTCGAATGGCACGAAACGGCGCTCCGCCACGACGTTCTCGACCTGTTGTTGCAATTTCCCGGATCCCGCCGGGCGATCGGCTTACATCAGCTCGGTCACGATGAACTCGCCGCGGCCGAGATCCGCAAACTGGCGGCAAGGTCGAAGCCGGAATTGGTCAAAGCGCTCACGGCGCTGGCCGAAGCGCTCGACCTTCCCGCAGCGCAAATGCGCGTCGCGCAGCGCCTGCGGCTCCAGGACGGGCGGCGACACGATGGTGCCATGTTTCCTATTCCCGAGTGGCGGCCCGAGACCGGGTTCACGATCGACCGCGCCTTGACCTATGCGATCGCCCGAGCCGAGAGCGGATTTGATCCCGACGCCCGCAGCGTCCGCGGTGCATACGGATTGATGCAGATCCTGCCGGCCACGGCCAAGCGCATGTCCGACAAGGCCGAAATCGAATTCCAGGATCACGAGGAGCTGCTGCTGCCCGAACGCAATCTCGAACTGGGTCAGATCTATATCGGCCATCTGCTCGACACCGATACGGTCGACCACAGCCTGATCCACCTTTGCCTTGCCTATAATGGCGGCTTAGGCCGCCTCGGGCGTTGGAAACAGGCACTGGAAGACGTGGCGGACGATCCGCTCCTGTTTCTCGAAAGCATTCCCGTGAGCGAGTCGCGGCTCTATACCAAGAAGGTGTTGGCCAATCTCTGGGCGTATCGAACCCGTTTCAACCAGCCCCTGCCGTCGCTCGAGGCGCTGTCTGCGAACCGGTGGCCGAGTTACTACGCCTACGATCGACGGGAGACCCTGCTTGCCGGGCCGTATTGACGAAACCCTGCCGTTTCGACCGCTGAGGATCGCGATCGCCACCATTTCCGACAGCCGCAGTCTCGATGACGACCGTTCGGGCAGAGTGTTGGTCGAACGGCTCGAGGCCGCCGGTCATGAGCTTGCCGATCGCGTGCTGGTGCCTGACGATGTAGCGGCCATTGCCGGCCGCTTCAGGCAATGGATCGAGGATCCCTCGGTCGAGATCGTCATCAGTACTGGCGGGACCGGCGTTACGGGCCGTGATGTCACGCCCGAAGCGCTATCCCGGGTGATCGAGAAGCGGATCGACGGCTTCGGCGAATTGTTCCGGATGCTGAGCTACCAGAAAATCGGCACGTCGACGATCCAGTCGCGGGCCGATGCGGGGGTCGCCAAGGGCACCTACCTGTTCGTTTTGCCCGGCTCGCCCAGCGCCTGTCGCGACGCCTGGGACGATATCCTTCAAAGCCAGCTGGATATCCGCCACAAGCCCTGCAATTTCGCCGAACTGCTGCCGCGCCTGCGCGAGCATGAAAGCCTCTAGCCGGGCCTGACGTGGCGGTCCTTTTTACCGGCGACACGCATTTCGGCCATGGCGGCGCCCGCGGACTGTTCAAGCGGCCCTTCGCGACCACTCAAGCCATGGACGAGGCCATGATCCATAGTTGGAACGAGGTGGTCGCGATCGGCGATGAGGTTTGGCATCTCGGTGATTTTGCGGTCGGCCGCCCGGCCGAGTGGATCGAAGAGTGCCTTGCCAAGCTACACGGCACCAAACACCTGATCGCAGGCAACAATCACAAGGAGCGTACCCGCGGGGCCGCCGGATGGGCCAGTGTCAAAGATTACCACGAACTCGAACTCGACGGCCGATTGCTGATCCTCTGTCATTACCCGTTCCGCTCCTGGCGGAGGATGGACAAGGGCTCTGTCAATCTTCACGGTCATTGCCATGGGCGCCTTAAGCCGGTGACCCGGCAGATCGATGTCGGTGTCGATGTCTGGGAATTTCGCCCGGTCACTCTCGAACAGCTTTTGACGTCGCGACGGACTACTTCAAGCGGTCTTTGAGCGCCTCAGGCTGCCGAAGCTTCAGGCGACATTTGTCCGATTGCGTCGATTTCGAACGGTGTCGTCTGATAGATCTCGTTGATCCAGTTGCCGAACATCAGATGGGCATAGGCGCGCCAGCAGTTTCTTGGCGGCTGTTCGGGATCGTTGGCGGGGTAATAGCCTTCGGGCAGGGCGACGTCGGCGCGATCGTTGCGGTCGCGCTGATATTCGTCGTGCAATGTAAAGGTATCGTATTCGAGGTGGTTGAACATGTAATAGGTGCGGTGCCGATCCTCCTGCACCAGGCACACGCCCGCCTCATCCGAGAGCGCGAGGATCTCCAGGCCCCTGACGGCCTCCAGATCTTCCTTGCGGACTTCCGTGTGCCTCGAGACCGGAACCAGGAAGCTGTCGTCGAATCCCCTCAGCAAAGGCGGACGTCGCACATCCCGGCGTTCGATCACATGGTGCGGGTAGATCCCGAAGCGTTTAGCCGGTAGCGGTCGCTTGGGAACGCCGTGAAAATGGTAGAGTGCCGCCTGTGCGCCCCAACAGATGTGAAAGCAGGAGTGGACGTTCACTCGTGACCAATCGAGCAGATTTTGCAGCTCGGTCCAGTATTTCACTTCCTCGAAGGGCAAAAGCTCGATCGGCGCTCCGGTTACGATCAGACCGTCGAACTTGCGATGCTCGACCTGATCCCAGGTGCAATAGAATGACTGGAGATGCGACAGCGGTACGGTGTTCGGCCGATAGGTCGAGGTCGTCAGCAAGGTAAGTTCGACCTGAAGAGGCCCGGCACCGAGTAGCCGCGCCAGCTGCGTTTCCGTTTTGGGCTTTTCCGGCATCAGGTTCAACAGGGCGATCTGGATCGGACGCACATCCTGGCGTGCGGCCTCATCCTCACCGATCAGACCGACGCCTTCGGCGCCCAACAGCTTAGAAGCCGGAAGATCATTGGGAATACGTATCGGCATGAAGTGGACCCAAATCTGCGTTGCTCGGTTCGAGCCAGTTATCGTCGGGGTCGCTTCTTCATTCCGTCAAGCGACCTTTTAGCTGTTTGTTTACCGTGGCCGCAAGCCGGTCGGCTCAAATCACCACCATCGCCTACCTGCCCGTCCGGTGTGCTGATGTCAAGATTGTGCTCTCTTCACCAGTTTTGCCTTGGGTGCGGAGTGTAATCCTGCTTTATCACCCAGCTTCGGACTGCAAAAGCAATAGCGTAGCGCGGCATCGATCGTAGAATCGATGGGCGGCCGGTAATCGACAGGCATTCATTGGCAAGAAACGAGCTCAACACGCTGCGTCAGGAACTCGATCGGATCGATAACTCGATCGTGGACCTGATGCGCCAAAGGATCGTGGTCGTCGAGCAGGTCGCCGCCGCCAAACGCGATCGTGATCTCGCGAGATTGGCGATGCGACCAGCCCGCGAGGCCGTGATCATGCGTCGCCTCGCGGCAGTGGCCGACGCTCAATTGCCGAGCAGCAGCCTGTTGCGCATCTGGCGCGAATTGCTGGCGGTGACGACACAGATGCAGACTGCCTTCACCGTCACTGTTTGTGTTCCGGATGAGCAACCCTGGGTATGGGATCTGGCACGGGACCATTTCGGCACGCGAACGCCGATCCAGCGTATCGGCGCGCCGCTGCGGGCGCTGCGGATGGCCGCCGATCGGCAGACCGATATGGTGGTTCTGCCGCAACCGCGAAACGAAGACCTGTGGTGGCATTGGCTCGCGAGAAACCAGCCTGACGGACTTCAGACGGTCTTGCGGCTGCCGTTCTTGCATCACGATGGTTACCCGGTCGATGCCTCGGCCTATGTGGTGGCGCGCCTGGAGCAGGAGCCGTCGGGTGACGATATGACGATGCTCGCTATCGAAGCCGGGGCCGATCTGAGCCGGGCAAGGCTCCGCGAAGCCTTGGCGCAGGCGCAGTTTGAGCCGCAATTGCTGGCGACGGTCCGTAGCGATCCGGGCACCGCCGATCATCTGCTCGAGATTGCCGGATTTGTCGGCGACAACGAACCGCGTCTATCCAATGCGCTAACTTCCTTGCGCAAGAGCATTCGACGTGTGGTATCGCTCGGCGGCTATCCACGCCCGCTTACTGTGAACGAGGATGCGGCCGAGGCCGATCGGCAAGCTTAACCCAGATGCGTTTGGAGGCATCACCGGTGCACTATCCTTCATCGGGCCCGCGGCCACGATCCGGAATCCTCGACATCAGCCCCTATGTCGGTGGCAAGGCTTCGCTCGGCGCGGACCGGGAGGTCATCAAGCTTTCATCCAATGAAAGTGCTATCGGCCCCAGTCCAAAAGCTATCGAGGCCTACAAGCGGTCGGCCGTCGAGTTGTCCCGCTATCCCGACGGCGGTGCCGCCAAGCTTCGCGCAATGCTAGGGCTGCGGTTCAATCTTTCGCCCGAGGCGTTGGTTTGCGGTGCCGGCTCGGATGAACTGATCAGCCTCCTCACGCGCGCCTATGCAGGCCCGGGCGACGAGATCGTGTATAGCCAGCACGGTTTCTTGATGTATCGGCTGTCCGCACTTGCTGCAGGTGCCCATCCAGTGGCGGCGCCGGAAGAGAATTTGCGGGCGTCGGTTCCTGCAATCCTCGAGCGGGTCGGCACCCGCACACGGATCGTTTTCCTCGCCAATCCGAACAATCCAACAGGCAGCTACCTGACCGCTTCGGAACTCGATTCGCTTGCGAATAGCCTGCCGCCCGAGGTGCTTTTGGTGATCGACGCGGCTTATGCCGAATGCGCCGATGGGGACGACTACAGTTCGGGCGAGGAACTCGTCGAAAAATACTCGAATGTGGTCATGCTGCGCACCTTTTCGAAACTATTCGGGCTTGCTGCGCTCAGGCTTGGTTGGATGTATGCCAGCGCCCCGGTCATCGACGTCATCAACCGTACGCGTGGGCCATTCAACGTCTCGTTACCGGCGCAGGAAGCCGCGATCGCGGCACTCGAGGATATCGAGCATCTGAATTTTGCGCGCGATCACAATAGTCGTTGGCGCGCCTGGGTCAGCGATGAAGTGACCAAACTAGGCCTAAAGGTCTATCCCAGCCTCGGCAATTTCGTTCTGATCGAGTTTCCTGCACGGGATGCTCAAACAGCCGGTGACGCCAACGCTTATCTTGAGCGGCACGGCCTTATTCCGAGGATGGTCGAGGGCTACGGCCTGCCGCATTGCCTGCGTGTCTCGGTCGGACTCGAGCACGAGAATCGCCGGCTGATCGAGCTCCTTTCCGGCTTCGTCCGCGAGGCCGGGATCTGATGGCCGATTTTTCGCGCGCCGCTTTCATCGGCATCGGGCTAATCAATGGCTCGATGGCGCTGGCAATGCGGGCGCGCGGCTTCGAAGGAACTATCAGAGCCTGTGCCCGCAAGCCTGAAACACGCGCTCAGGCCTTGAGGCTCGGGCTCTGCGACGAGGCCGTCGAGAGCCCTGCTGACGCCGTCCGCGATGCCGATCTCGTCGTCATCGGCGTGCCGCCCGGCAGCGTCGGCGCCGTAAGTCAGGCCATGGCGCCGGGTCTCGATCCGGCCGCAATCGTCACCGATGTCAGCTCCATCAAGGGCGAGATCATTCGTGCCGTGGTGCCGCATCTCCCCAACCCCGGCCGATTCGTCGCCGGGCATCCGGTTGCGGGGACGGAACATTCGGGGCCGGAGGCCGCCTTCGCCACCCTCTTCGAAGGGCGGCGCTGCATCCTGACGCCTGTCGAGGACACCGATGCCGACGCCGTGGCCCGGATCAGGCGACTTTGGGAAAGCCTGGGCTCGATCGTCGATGAAATGAGCCCCGAGCACCATGATCAGGTGCTGGCGATAACTTCGCATGTGCCGCATCTGATTGCCTACACGATCGTCTCGACGGTCGCGGAACTCGAGGATCAGGCCCAGACCGAGGTGTTCAAATACGCCGCCGGCGGGTTCACCGATTTCACCCGCATTGCGGCGTCCGATCCCGTGATGTGGCGCGACGTATTCCTGGAGAACCGCGGCGCCGTGCTCGAGATGCTCGGGCGTTTCACCGAAGATCTGACCCGGATGCAGCGCGCAATCCGCTTCGGCGATGGCGAGAGCCTGCAAGAGCTGTTTACCCGCACCCGCGCCATACGCCGGGGCGTCGTGGCAGCAGGCCAGGCCTATGATCGGCAACCCACAGCCGCTCAATCGACCTCTGCAAGTCCGGCAGGGGAGAATGACTGAGAACGGGCTTATCTGGGTTTTCGCCTATGCGTCCCTGATGTGGAATCCCGGCTTCAAGATCGATGCCTCAGGGGCCGGTCGCCTGGTCGGCTATCATCGCAGCCTCTGCGTCTACTCGCATCACCATCGGGGCACGCGGGCGAGGCCCGGCCTGGTGATGGGGCTGGATCGAGGCGGTCAGTGCGACGGCGTGTTGATCGGCATAGCACCCGAGCGCGAGGCGCAGGTGATGGCCTATCTCGACGAGCGCGAGCTTGTGACCAATGTGTATGAGCGGCTCAAGCTCCAGGTCCTCACCCCGGCATCGCCAGAAAGCGAAAAGGTCGAAGCCTGGTGCTACGTCGTCCGACAGGATCATGAGCAATATGCCGGCAGGCTGCCTTCGGCGGAGACCTGCGGCCTGGTTCGCCAGGGCCATGGTCTGGCCGGTCCCTGTCTGGATTATGTCCGAAACACGCTCGCCCATCTCCGCGAGCTAGGGATCAATGAGCCCGATCTGGAGAGGGTCGTGGCGTCGCTTGAGTGAGAAGAGCCGCCCCTGCGGTCTCGATCCGCGTTTCGAGGAGATCCATGAATTCGCCCCGACCGAGATCGGCGGGAATGGGCTCGAGAAATCGAAGGGTGATGACACCAGGCCGTTTACGGCCATGTCCGCGCGGCCAAGAGAGACCCGAGTTGAGAGCCACGGGCACCACCGGTACGCGCAGTCCGCGATAGAGTGCGGCCACGCCCGAGCGGTAGTCGGGCGCCGCGCCGACATCGCGTCTCGTGCCTTCGGGAAAGATCAGGATCGAACAGCCGCGCTCGAGTGCTGCCTGGCTATCCTTGATCAGCATGCGAAGCGCCTTGGCGCCGCCCCGGCGATCCAGGCGGATATTGCCGCCGATCATCAAATACCAGCCGATCACCGGAACCCGGGTCAACTCGGCCTTGAGCGCAATGGCGATCTTCGGCACCAGTATGTGAAATGTCAGTGTTTCCCAGGCCGATTGATGCTTTGCCGCGATGATCACGGGGGTATCGGGCAGATTCTCCCAGCCCTCGACCCGATAGTCGATGCCGACAATCGCTCGTGCCAGCCAACCGATCCCCCGCATCCAGATTCGCGCTACCCGCCGCATTCCCGATGCATCGAGAAACGCCGCGAACGGCAGTACCGCCAGGGCAAGCAATGTCGACCACAGATAATAAAGGGCTTCGAAGAGGTGGGAACGAAATCGCGCCACGCCTGGGTAAATCCTCCGTCGAGCTCCAATCGAGCCGAACGGTGGGAGTACTTCAGGCCTCGAGGCTGCGCAACTGCCAGTGGGCAACGAGGCGTGCGACGGGGACGATCAACAGGCCGACGAGTGCCGGTATCAAGGCCAGAAACACCCAGTCCAAGGGTTGGAGTCCGAATGTCGTGATGGTTTGCGTCGTCGTCGCGCCGAAAATCAACAGGCCCGTGGCCATCGTCGCCGCACCTAGAGCGAAGCCGAAGGCGGCGCCCTTGAGCCCCTGGACCAGGGCATAATGCTCGAATTGCCGAGCGATATAGCCATCGGTTGCACCCATCTGGCGCAACAGGCCGACCGAGTCGGCGTGCCGCGCCATTGCGATGCCGATGGCAAGTCCGGTGGCGATGAAGGTCAAGACAAGGCTGGCGCCGCCACCGATGAGGCTCAGCATCCGCGAGCTCGAGGCCAGCGGCAGGATCTCGCCCCCCGGCATCACGGTGTCGCCCAGTGCCAGCCCCGGCGTCAGTTCCAGAAGCTGGTCCTTGATCGCCGCAAGTTCCAGCTTGTTGCCGGCCGAAAAGCCGATATCGAGCAGTCGCGGCACGGCCAATCCGATATCACTGCCGCCGACCAGGGGATCGATCAGTCTTCGCGTCCTCTGCGGTTCGAGCGCGCTGACGAATACCACGCCCTCCACATCGCGGAGCAGGTCGACGATTTTGTCGGTTTGGGCCAGGGCTTCCGGAGTTGGCAGGGCCGGTGGCAGGGCGACGGTCAGCAGCGCCGGCTGGCTCTCGAAGTATCGAACGATGGTGTCGCTGATCGCAGCGATCGAAAGCAGCGTCACGGCAGCGTAGATCAAGGCGCCGACCAGGAACCCGAAGATGCGGCTGCCGGGCAGGTTGTGCAGGGGCAGATCGATATAATTGTCGGCCATGGTCCGGATCTCAGCCTGCGAGTGCCAGTCGTGTCGCAGAACCCGACATGGCCAAGGGTGGTATAAGCCGTGCCGGCGGCTGAACGGCGAGCAGCCGGCCCTTGGCTATCTCGACGAGGGGATAATTGCGGCCGGCCATGAGCCTTCGACTGTGGGTGGCCAGCACGACCGTCACGCCTGAGCGATTGAGGTGTTCGAACAGCGACATCAGCCGATCGGCACGCGCGTCGTCGACGCTGCTCGTCGGCTCATCGGCGAGGATCAATTGGGGGCGTGTGATAACGGCTCGGGCGACCGCAACGAGCTGCCTTTCCCCGGTCGAGATATCCTCCGGAAATTTTTCGATGAGATCCGCGAGCCCGAGCCACGCCATGATTTCGGCGACCCTTGTGCGCGTCGCGACCTCCTCGACACCGAGAATGCGCAAAGGCAGAGCCACATTGTCGAACGCCGAAATATGGTCGAGCAGTCGGAAACCCTGATAGACGACGCCGATACGTTGACGAATGGTTCGGCGCTCCGAGGCGCTGGCGTGCGCCGCGTCCACACCGAACAAATCGACACGACCCTGGTTGGGACGATGCGACAGGCTGAGAAGCCGCAAAAGCGAGGTCTTGCCGGCGCCGCTCGGCCCGACCAGGAACTGGAAGCTGCCAGCTTCGATCCGCAGGTCGACCCCCTGCAAGGCCGGGCGCCGAAGCCCGTAGCGCAATGTTACGTCCCGAAGGCGAGCGATCGGCGCATCCTGGAAGGTAAGTTCGCGCGCGCCAATCGTCGTCGAGCCCGCATTGCCCGCTGGCACTAAAGAAACACTACGTTGTTCGATTGTAATTTCGCTCTTAGGTTGTAGCATGGCGCGCTAATAGCAACTAAAAGAAGTCAAGTCTACAAAACCTTCAACCAGAGCTGCAGACCGAAACATGAACCATGGGCCCAGGGCGACATGATAGTTTCCTGTCCAAGATGCGGTACGCGTTACCGGATCGACAACGCGCAACTCGGTGACGGCGGACGCGATGTGCGATGCGGTCACTGCGGCAACAATTGGTTCGTCGTGCCCGACCCGGACGCCCCCGAGGGGGTGGGCGGCCACGGTGTATCGGCGAAGGGACCCAGTCTGCCACCCTTGCCGCCGTCCGCGCCGAGGCGGTTTGCCGACGGTCTCGAACTGCGCCAGCGCACCCGTGCCGTAGTCTCCTGGCTACTCCTGGTGGTTCTTGTTCTTTCGGTCGCGGGTATAATCCTGGGCCGTAACGAAATCGCGACGGCCCTGCCTGAGGCGGCCCAGATCTATCAAAAAATAGGCCTTCCGCTGACGTTCGAGACCAAGCTTGAATTCAGACGCCTCGTGTCGGAACAGGTCACGGAGGGGGAGGGCCTGGCGCTCGTCGTTCGAGGCGAGATCCAGAACGTCACCGGCGAACCTACACTCCTGCCGCTGTTGCGGCTCGAACTCCTGACGGAAGATCAGGTCGTTCTGGCTTCCAGGGAATTCGATCTCGCGATGGACCGGCTAGATGCCGGGATGTCGCAACCCTTCGAGATCCGTTTCGACGATCCGCCCGAACCGGCCCGATCGTTTCGCTTGACCTTCCCTTCAGCGGCGGCTGCCGCTAACTGACGGGCTCGGGTCCCAAGAGTTGGCGCCGGAGACCGCTAGTTTGTTCACTCAGTCCCCCATGGATCTGGCCTTGGCGCAGGCGGAAATCGCTGCCGATCGAGGCGAGGTCCCGGTCGGTGCGGTGGTCGTTGCCGCCGATGGACAGGTGCTGGCGGCCGCCGGCAATGAGATCGAGCGTCAAAGCGATCCTACGGCGCATGCGGAGATCCTGGCATTACGTCGCGCTGCCGTCGCCATTGGCCGGCCCCGGCTGACCGATTGCGATCTCTATGTCAGCCTCGAGCCCTGTCCGATGTGCGCTCAGGCCATCGCCTTCGCCCGCATCCGCAGGCTCTATTTCGGGGCCGAGGACGACAAGGGTGGGGGCGTCGAGCATGGGCCGCGTATTTTTTCAACTACGAGCTGCCATCATCGTCCCGAAATCTTCGGCGGTATCGGCGCCAAGCGCTCGAGCGAGTTGCTGCGAGCCTTTTTCGCATTGCGGCGTTAGCGCCGTCCACGCTCCAGCATCTTGAAATCAAGCCGGCGATACCGACTTCATATTCAATTAGGACTATTATAGTTCTAATTACCGCCTGGTTTCTCGCGCGTCTGGAGAAGGCTTTGATCCGACTGAGCAAGCTTGCCGATTATGGCATCGTCGTGACGACGCATCTGGCCCAGAATCCGGGCAACGCTTTGGCCGCCTCGGAACTGGCCGAGGCCACTCATCTGCCCCAGCCGATGGTGGCGAAGATCCTGAAGATGCTGGCCCGGGCGGATCTTTTGATTTCACAGCGCGGGGCTCAAGGCGGCTATCGGCTGAACGGGAGCGCAGAGATGATCTCGGTCGCGCAGATCATCGAGGCGCTCGATGGTCCAATCGCCCTCACGGCCTGTATTGAAGTGGCACCGGGAGAGTGCGAGATCGAAGCACTTTGTCCTGCACGTGCCAACTGGCAGCGGATCAACGATGCCATCCGGGAAGCGCTGGTGGGAATTCCGCTTTCGGAGATGGGGAACACCTCGGCCGCACATCTGCGGCATCGGCGCCGGCCTCCGCAGGCGCCTTTGCTTGCGGCAGGCGGCAACTGAAGATTTTGCAACGATTTTGATCGGATTCTGACTGACATGGCAACGGCTCTTGATACGATCCAGGACCATACCGGCCGCGAGTACAAATACGGCTTCATCACCGATATCGAAGCCGATACCGCGCCGGTTGGTCTCAACGATGACACGATCCGTCTGATCTCACGGAAGAAGAACGAGCCAGAATGGATGACCGAATGGCGTCTGCAGGCGCTGCGGCGTTGGGAGACCATGGTCGAGCCCGACTGGCAGAAGGTGACCTATCCCAAAATCGACTATCAGAACATCAGCTACTATTCGGCACCCTCCCAGAAGGAGCGCCCGAAGAGTCTGGATGAGATCGATCCGGAAATCCGCAGCACCTACGACAAGCTCGGGATTCCAATCAAGGAACAGGAAATCCTTTCCGGCGTGGCCGTCGACTACGTTTTCGACAGCGTTTCCGTGGCGACGACGTTCAAGAAGAAACTCGAGGAGATGGGCGTCATCTTCGGCTCGATTTCCGAGGCGATCGAAAACCACCCCGAGCTCGTCAAGCGCTATCTCGGCTCCGTTGTCCCGCAAGGTGACAACTACTTCGCGGCTCTGAATTCGGCCGTCTTCACCGACGGCAGTTTCGTCTACCTGCCGAAGGGCGTGCGCTGCCCGATGGAACTCAGCACCTATTTCCGCATCAACGCCGCCGGTACCGGCCAGTTCGAGCGGACGCTCATCGTTGCCGAGGAAGGCTCCTATGTGAGCTATCTCGAGGGCTGCACCGCGCCGATGCGGGACGAGAACCAACTGCACGCGGCGGTGGTGGAGCTCGTCGCACTCGATGACGCCGAGATCAAATACTCGACCGTGCAGAACTGGTATCCCGGCGATGCCGAGGGCCGCGGCGGCATCTACAATTTCGTGACCAAGCGTGGCGCCTGCCGCGGCAAGCGCTCCAAGATCAGCTGGACCCAGGTCGAGACCGGCTCCGCGATCACCTGGAAATATCCGAGTTGCATTCTCCAGGGCGATGACTCGGTCGGCGAATTCTATTCCGTGGCGGTCACCAACGGCCGGCAGCAGGCCGATACGGGCACCAAGATGATCCATATCGGCAAGAATACGCGCTCGCGCATTGTCGCCAAGGGCATCTCCGCCGGCCGCTCGGACAGCACTTATCGCGGTCTCGTGAGGGTGATGAAAGGGGCCGAAAACGCCCGCAATCACACCCAGTGCGATTCGATGCTGATCGGCGATCAGTGCGGCGCGCATACGGTGCCGTACATCGAGGTCAAAAACCGCACGGCGAAATGCGAACATGAGGCCACGACGTCGAAGATCAGCGAGGATCAGCTGTTCTATTGCCGCTCGCGTGGTCTCTCCGACGAAGACGCGGTGGCGCTGGTCGTCAACGGCTTTTGCCGGGAAGTCATGAACGAATTGCCGATGGAATTTGCCGTCGAGGCGAGAAAGCTTTTGGGCATCACGCTCGAAGGCAGTGTCGGCTAACGAACGAAATCAACAGGTAACTCAGCATGCTCGAAATCAAGAATGTCCACGCCGAAGTGGGCGGCAAGGAAATCCTCAAAGGCATTACGCTCGCTATCAAGCCGGGTGAGATCCATGCGATGATGGGCCCGAACGGCTCAGGCAAAAGTACACTTGCTTATGTGCTTGCCGGCCGTGACGGCTATGACGTCACCTCGGGCGAGATCGTCTTCGACGGCAAGAACCTGCTGGAGATGGAAACGGAGGAGCGGGCCGCTGCCGGTTTCTTTCTGGCGATGCAATACCCGATCGAGATTCCGGGCGTGGCCAACAACTATTTCCTCCGTCAGGCGCTCAACGCACTACGCGAGGCGCGCGGTCAGGAAAAAGCCAGTGCTGCGGAATTCATGAAGACCTTGCGCGAGCAGGCCAAGGTGGTCGGCGTCAAGCCCGAGCTTTTGAAGCGGGACGTCAATACCGGTTTTTCCGGTGGTGAGAAAAAGCGCAACGAAATCCTGCAGATGGCGATGCTGGAGCCTCGCTTCTGCGTGCTCGACGAGACCGATAGCGGCCTTGATATCGACGCGTTGAAGACCGTGGCGGACGGCGTCAACGGGTTGCGCGGGCCGGAACGCTCGTTTCTGGTTATCACCCATTATCAGCGGCTTTTGGACTACATCGTGCCGGACCATGTGCATGTTCTGGCCGACGGCAAAATCCAGCGTTCCGGTGGCAAGGAGCTTGCCCTTGAGCTCGAGAAAGGTGGCTATGAGCGCCTTCTCGGCAAGCCCGAGGCCGAGCTTCGGGTGAGTGCCTGACCATGGTTGCGCAACGTCACACCGAAGCGGATGCGTCGTTTCGATCAAACTTCGAGGCGATCGCAGCCAACGCACCAAATGCAGCAATCCAGGCCTGGCGCCAGGAGAGTTTTGCGCGGTTCGAGGCCATCGGCATTCCGACGACGCGCTTCGAGCCCTGGAAATACACCAATATCGGACGCTCGCTGCGGCAGCCATTCAGGCCGGCTCGTGCACCCCAGCTCGGCAGCGACGCCATGCGGGCTCATTTCGCGGGCGGGCCATCGGCGCGGCGGTTGATCTTCATCAACGGGCAGATCCAGAGCTCGTTCAGCCATGCCCACGGTTTCCCCGAGGGTGTAGTCGTCAAGCCGCTGTCAACCATGCTGCGGGACGCTCCCGATCGGGTTCTCGACGGGCTCGACGCTGACGACGAGCGAAGCTTCACCGCACTCAATGGAGCCTTCCTCACCGATGGCGCCTGGATCGAGGTGCCGGCAGGCGTGAATGTCACGACTCCCCTGCAGCTGCTGTTCTTGACAGTAGCCGAGCCGGCGGCGGCGATGTGCCACCCGCGTATCGTCGTCAAGCTGGGCGAGGGCTCCAGCCTGCATCTGATCGAGAGCCATATCGGCCTCGGCGGTCAGGTCCTGACCAACCTCGTCACCCAGGTCGAGCTCGGCGAGCAAGCAGTACTCGACCATGACCGTTTGCAGCTCGGCGGGGACGGTACCACTTTGGTCGGCAGGGCGGATGTCGACCTTGGCCGGAAGGCGCGGCTCAATCAGGTCCTGGCCACGAGCGGCGGCGGACTGACGCGCAACGAGACCGAGGCGCGCCTCAATGGTTCCGGCATCGAATGCATCCTGAACGGCACGTTTTTGCCGCGTGGCAACGAGCATATCGACAACACGATCAGGATCGAGCATCGCGCCCCGGATAGTCATTCCGATCAATTCTACAAAGGCGTGTTGGACGACAAGGCGCGCGCGGTCTTTGCCGGCAAGATCCTGGTGACGCGGGAAGCACAGCGGACCAACGCCTATCAGCGCAATAATAATCTCATGCTGACCGACGATGCCGAGATCGATGCCAAGCCCGAGCTCGAGATCTATGCCGATGACGTCAAATGCAGTCACGGTGCCACCTCGAGCGATCTCGACGAGATCTCGCTGTTCTATCTGCAGTCACGCGGGCTCGATCGCAGGCGGGCAACCGCGATGTTGACCTATGCATTTGCCGGGGAAATCATCGACCGCTATCGCGACGATGGGTTGAAGAAACAGGCGCAACGCTCCGTGCTCGATCGCCTCCCGGGCGGCAAAGCCTTGGATTTTCTCGAATGAGTACAGTACTCGAACGGCCCAGGCAAGCATTCGACGTCGCGGCGGTGCGCCGCGACTTTCCGATTCTCGCGACCGAGGTCAATGGCCGGCCGCTGGTCTATCTGGATAGTGCCGCGAGCACGCAGAAGCCGCGGCAAGTGATCGATGCTCAGAAACGCTTCTATGAACATGACTACGCCAACATCCACCGCGGCATCTACGAGCTGAGCCAGCGTGCGACATCGCTCCACGACGAAGCGCGCCGCAAGGTCCAGCGTTTTTTGGGCGCGGGCGATTGGCGCGAGATCATCTTCACCCGTAATGCCACCGAATCCATCAACCTCGTGGCGCAGAGCTATCTCCGCCCCGCGCTCGAGCCGGGCGACGAGATCCTCATCACGGAGATGGAGCACCACGCCAATATCGTCCCCTGGCAGCTGGTCGCCGAAGCGACGGGAGCCAAGGTCGTCGTCGCCCCTGTGACCGAGATCGGCGAGATCGACTTCCAGGCGTTCCTGGAGCGGCTCGGACCCCGCACCAAGATGGTGAGCGTGGTTTGGATCTCGAACGGGCTCGGCACCATCAATCCGGTCGAGGATATCATCGCCGAAGCGCATGCGCGTGGCATTCCGGTCTTGATCGACGCGGCCCAGGCAATCCAGCATCGCCCCATCGACGTAGTCGAACTCGATGCCGATTTCCTGGTATGCTCGGGCCACAAGATGTACGGCCCCTCCGGCGTCGGTATCCTTTACGGCAAGGCCAAGATCCTCGAGGCCATGCCGCCTTATCAAGGCGGCGGCGACATGATAGAGACGGTGAGTTTCGAACGCACCACCTTCAACGACATCCCCTATCGCTTCGAGGCAGGCACGCCGGATATTGCGGGGATCGTCGCACTCGGCCACGCTGTCGACTACCTTACCACGCTGGGGCTCGAGACCATCGAGGCGCATGAGGCCGAGCTTCTGGCCTATGCGACACGGGCACTGAACCAGGTGCCGGGTCTTGAGTTGATTGGAACAGCACCCAACAAATGCAGCGTGCTCACCTTCAAGATGGCGCAGGCGCATCCCCAGGATATCGGCACCTTGCTCGATCTTGACGGCATTGCGATACGCACCGGTCATCACTGCGCGCAGCCTCTGCACCAGCGCTTCGGGCTGACGGCCAGTGCCAGGGCCTCGATCGGGCTCTATAGCACCAAGGATGATATCGACGCGCTCACCAAGAGCCTGAAGCGCGTCGCTTCGATGTTCGGCTAAAGGAAACACGGTCATGACGGATCAGGCACTCGACAACGCGGAAGCCTTTCTCACCTCGAGCAGCGACGATGAGGTCAGCCCGGAGCGGATGGCCGAGGTCAACGCCCTGGGCGAGCGGATTGTCGGCACGCTCAAGACGGTCTATGATCCGGAGATCCCGGTCGATATCTACGAGCTTGGGTTGATCTATAAGATCGACATCGAGGACGATAATTCGGTCCGCGTCGAGATGACCTTGACCTCGCCGCACTGTCCTGTCGCCGAGACGCTGCCGACCGAGGTCGAGGAGCGGGTCGCCAGCGTCGAGGGTGTTTCCGCTTGCAGCGTCGAGATCACGTGGGACCCGCCATGGAACCCGCAATTGATGTCTGAAGAAGCGCAGCTCGAGCTCGGTATGGTCTACTAGCCGGCGGGCGGCTTCGCTGAAACATGGGCGAGATGGCCTTCCTTGACCCAGACGCTGCAGCCTTCGGAGTCAGCAACGGCATTTAGTGCCGTCCCGACCGGCAGGCGCAGCCATGATTGTGCGGTAAACTCTTCTCCTCCTTCGGCGAATGTTCCCTCGAGACAGAGAATTTCGATCCCATCCGCGGGAGCACGACGGATCGAAGCTCCCGCAGGCCAGTGCTCGAGAGTGACTTTTTCGCGCGCATCATGATGCAGGACGACGACGGCCACAGGGTCTGCGTCTGACGCCGCCTTCAACGTGATTTGAGATGGACCGAGGCGAACCGGGTTGCGGTCGCCCGGATCGAATTGCCAGAGCTTGACGAAAATCGTGCAGCCAGAGGTCGAGCCCGGCGTATGGCGCGATTGTGGCGGGTTCCGGACATAGCTGCCGGCCGGGAAATCGCCGTGCTCATCCTGAAAAACGCCGTCTAACACGAAAAATTCCTCCCCACCGCCATGAGTGTGCGGCGCGAAATGACTTTGCGGCGCGTAGCGAACGATCGAGGTCGCTCTCGCTACCTCATCGCCAATACGATCCAGCATCCGCCGCTCGACACCGGCCATGGGCGAGGGCACCCACGGCACGGAGCCGGCATGGACGACGGCCCTCTCGTCAAAATTCGCGTTGATCTCCATAGTCACATTCCTCGTGGCTTTGGCATCGAAAGCTTCAAAGCTACTCGCCTCGAACCCGACGGATTCGGGATTCCACTTCGCTCCGCTTGGCTGCATCGGCAAATGGTGTAAGGCGCAGCCGATAACTGCGGCTGTCGCCATGGTTCAGCCACGCGAGTTCGCCCCGAGCTTTCCAATCCTCGCGCGACCCGGCGTTGACCGTGCCGGGTTCGATGCCGACGACATAATTTCCCTCTTGCAGGTTCTGCCACTGGGTCAGTGCCGGCATTGCTGTGCCGTCATATTCCATCAATACGCCGAGTCCGTCGGGACCCATGGCCGGGTTGATCAGCGCCACGGGTACGATGCCGTCCGATTCGGTCGCCATATCGTGCTGATAGACCTGCTCGGCAAAGCTTTTCTGAGGTGCGGCCTGTTCGAGCGGACCGATATCGGTCGAAGCCGTATCATGCACGGTGAACGGCGTCGCCTCGATCGGCGCTACGAGACTGGTATCGGCGGCGATCAAGGGCCATCCGAAATTGACATGATAGAGCAGCGCGTGCGGCGTCGGGTAGAAGCCGAGGCTCGTCACCTTGTCGCTGATGACGACGCTGCTGCCTCCTGCCTTAGCTTCGATCCGGCGCTCCAGCAGCAGGTTTTCGCCGAACATCGCCACCTGCCGCACCTCGCCCTCCGCCCAGAGAACGGCGTCATCGCCGTCCCAGTCGACGCCATAGCCCTTGAGCCGGGCGGGGGTATAGGCAGCGCGGCCATGGATGCCATGGCGCACACGTGACCGGTGCGGGTAATTGTAGTGCTCGGCACTTTCTTCGGTCGGGGCCATCACGTGATCGAGGCCGCAGGTATTCATGATCCCGCTGAACGAGCGCAGCCAGCCGAGGCCGTTCTCACCGTCTGCCTCATGCAGCCACGGGCTACGGGGGCCTACGGGCGAGCGCCAACCGAGCGGCAAGCCTCGATAGTCGAGCGAGGCAAGGTCCATGCAGCGATCGACATTGACTTCGAAGGCAAGTCCGGAGCCAGTGCGGAACTGCAGGACCCGCACCCCGCGGGCGCTGCCGTCGCCGTGGGTGAGAAGTGTAACACCGAAAAGCTGGTCGAAATCGCCAACGTGGCGAGCCAGTTCGAGTCTCGTGAATTGTTGGCCAAAAATCTCCGGCATGATGCGCCTCTCTTGCCCTAGTTACGCTTTGCAACGCTATCACGGCTGTCGCAAATCAGGCATCTTTGAGATAGTGTCGCAACTGATCATGACACGAATTTCCGCGACCTTGTCGCCATCCGTTCTCCGTAGTGCGCTTGCGCTTGCGACATTCGCGATGAGTGCATGCGCGACATTGCCGGAGGAGGGCAGCCATAAGGAGGTCCGGGTGCCCGCGCCGGCATCGACGTTGCGGTTGCCGAAAGACCGCTTCGACCCGGTCGCGACCACTTATGGGATTGCGAGCAATCGCCTGACCGGTGAGACCATCGAAACAGCGAGCTATCGAGCGGACGATGCTTTCCTGGTAGTTCAGCTTAGACGCGGCGCCGTCGGACTGGAACTTACACGCCGGCCGCTCGAAGCGATGCTGCAGGACTGGACGCATGATGCTCCCCTTGCGATCCATGCCGCGGAGGATCGAGACGAGGAAGGAGTCGACATCGCCCTGACCGCCTTTCGGGTCGATAGATGGAAGGCTGAATGCGTCGGCTTTCGAGAGGCGGGTGCGGTCTTCACGGCGGCCCCCGCCGGTAGACGCAGCGGTATGGTGTTCGGTATCTTCTGTAGCGACGGCGAGGAGCCCTTGAGCCTCGAAAGTGCTGCGGATTTGCTCCATTCCGTTCGCCTGCGCGACAAGGCGCCACCCCCGCCGAAACCGCCAGTACCCATGTCGGTGTTCCCGACCGAGTTGTACGCTTGTCAGGCCTGCGAGCCCGGCGCATAACGCGCACCATGTCAAACGAACCCAACCTCCGATTTCGTCACCGCAATCTGCTCGGAATCGAAGGCCTCGAGCCATTCGAGATCGAAGATCTGCTCGACCGCGCCGATGGCTTCGTCGATCTGAACCGCAAGAACGACAAAAAACTCTCGCTGCTGCGTGGCCTGACCCAGATCAACCTGTTCTTCGAGGCTTCGACGCGCACCCGGACGTCGTTCGAGCTTGCCGGCAAGAGGCTCGGCGCCGATGTCGTCAATATGTCGATCAGCGCCTCCTCGATGAAAAAGGGCGAGACGCTGATCGATACGGCGATGACGCTCAACGCCATGCATCCCGATGCACTGGTCGTGCGTCACCCGGACAGCGGTGCGGTGGAGCTGTTGGCGCGCCACATGCATTGCGCGGTCATCAATGGCGGTGACGGCAGTCATGAGCATCCAACCCAGGCGCTTTTGGACGCGCTGACGATCCGACGGCGCAAGGGGCGGATCGGCGGTCTGGTTGTCGCGATTTGCGGCGACATTCTGCATTCCAGGGTGGCGCGTTCGAACACGCTCTTGCTGCTGGCACTTGGTGCCCGGGTACGCCTGGTCGCGCCCAGAACGCTGCTGCCGCCGACACCCGATATCTACGGCGCCGAAATCTTTACCGATATGAAGCGCGGGCTCGAGGATGCCGATATCGTCATGATGTTGCGGCTGCAGACCGAGCGGATGCAGGGCAGTTTCGTGCCATCTGTGCGCGAGTATTTTCATCTATTCGGTCTCACTTACGAAAAGCTCGAGGCGGCCAAATCGGATGCGCTGATTATGCATCCGGGACCGATGAATCGCGGCGTCGAAATCGATGGCGATGTTGCGGACGACATTCATCGAAGCGCCATTCTCGATCAGGTCGAGATGGGCGTGGCGGTGCGCATGGCGTGCCTCGACGTGCTGACGCAGCATTTGCGCGAAGCGGCTTGATGCGATCGCCGATGCGGCCCTTGTTGTTCCACAATTGCCGGTTGCTCGATCCGGCGACCAACCTCGATGTTCCGGGCGGACTTTTGGTGATCGACGGACGGATCGTCGATGTCGGTCCGCATCTCGACGCCTCTCGCGCCTCATCGGGAACCGAGCTGATCGACGGCGAGGGTTATTGCCTCGCCCCGGGGCTGGTCGACATGCGGGTGCAGCTCGGCGAGCCCGGCTCCGAGCACAAGGAGCGCATCGCCACCGGCGTCAAGGCCGCGGCCGCTGGCGGCATCACCTCGCTCGCCTGCCTGCCGAACACGAATCCGCCGGTCGACGATCCGGCCATGCTCGAGTTTGTGGCGCGCCGTGCGCGTCAGCTGCGCTCGGTCAAGGTTTATCCCTATGGCGCCATCACCAAGGGTCTCGAAGGCAATCAGCTCACCGAAATCGGTCTTTTGATGGAATCCGGAGCGGTCGCTTTTGCCGATGGCCCCAACGCCGTCGCCGATGCTCAGGTCTTCCGCCGTGTTCTTAGTTATGCCGCCAATCTTGGGGCCTTGATCGTGCAGCATCCCGAAGAGCCGAGCTTGGCACGGCATGGTGTCATGAACGAGGGCGAGATCTCGACCCGGCTCGGCCTGATCGGCATTCCGGCCATCGCCGAAGTGATGCTGGTCGAGCGAGACCTTCGCCTCGTCGAGGCCACCGGGGCTCGATATCACGTGGCGCATATCTCCACCGCCGCCGCCATCGATGCCGTGCGCAGCGCCAAGTCCAGAGGGGTGACTGTCTCTTGCGAGACGACGCCACACCATCTGGCGCTCAACGAACTCGAGGTCGAGGGCTATCGTACATTCGCCAAGATTTCGCCGCCCTTACGCACGGAGAGCGACCGCCGGGCTGTCGTCGAAGGCCTTCGCGACGGCACGATCGATGTCATCGCAAGCGATCACACTCCGCAGGATCAAGACAGCAAGCGCCAGCCTTTCGCTCAGGCTGCCTTCGGGGTTGTCGGTGTCGAAACGATGCTGGCCGTTGGTCTGAAACTTTATCACGACGGCGAACTTTCGCTGCTGGAGCTGTTGCGCAAGATGACCGTGGCGCCGGCCCGATTGCTCGGCATCGAGGCGGGCAGGCTGGTCAAGGGTGGGCCTGCGGATCTGGTGCTGTTCGATCCCGATCAACCTTGGAAGATCACCGAGGAGGGCATGGTGGGCCTCTCCAAGAATACCGCCTTCGAGGGACGGCTGGTGCAAGGTCGTGTCTTGCGAACCCTGGTCGACGGGCGCACGATCTACCGGCACTGAGCTCGAGTCACACACTCGTCATCGAAGTCGAGCATCAAGGCTCGAGGTTCGGAAAGAAATTGGAGGAAGCGCCGATGCGCATCGACGAAATTCGTGAGAAGGCGTTCGCGATGCCGATCACGAGCCCGGCTTTTCCCAGGGGCCCCTATCGGTTCGTCGATCGCGAGTTTCTGATTATCACCTACCGGACGGATCCCGATATTCTGCGGCAGATGGTGCCGGAGCCGCTTGAGGTGCCCGAGCCGATCGTCAAGTACGAGTTCATCCGGATGCCCGATTCGACGGGATTTGGCGATTATACAGAGACCGGACAGGTCATTCCGGTGACCTATAGGGGTCGCCCCGGGACTTACTCGCATTCGATGTATCTGAATGACGGTCCGCCTATCCTGGGCGGCCGCGAGCTTTGGGGTTTCCCCAAAAAATACGCCCATCCCGAACTTAGTGTTCACAAAGATCACCTGGTCGGTACGCTGAATTACGGCCCGGTTCGGGTCGCCACCGGCACCATGGGCTTCAAGCACCGGGCGGCAGATCATGGGGCCATCGAAGCTTCCATGGCGCTACCCAACTATCTTTTGAAAATCATTCCGCATGTGGACGGGACTTGCCGGGTCTGCGAGCTGGTCGAGTACTTTCTCGAAGATGTCACAGTGAAGGGCGCTTGGACCGGTCCGGGAGCACTTGAGCTTTATGCCCATGCCTTGGCCCCTGTGGCGGACTTGCCGGTGCGCGAGGTGATCTCGACCGTTCATCTGCAGGCGGACCTCACCCTCGGGCTTGGCAAGGTCGTGCACGATTATCTGGCCTGAACCAATTTAACCTCACCATGGAGGGACACCAATGAGCCTGAAAGACAAGGTCGCCATCATCACCGGCGCCGCGAGCGGTATCGGCCTGGAAATCGCGCACGCTTACGCCCGCGAAGGCGCCCATGTGGCGATCGCCGACCTCAACCAGGAAGGGGCCGATAAGGCCGCAGACGACCTCCGTCAGCATGGCCAGAAAGCCATGGGCGTGGCCATGGACGTGACCAAGGAGGACATGGTCAATGCCGGGGTCGAGAAGGTCGTGGCCGAGATGGGCGGTGTCGATGTGCTCATTTCCAATGCCGGCATTCAGATTGTCGAGCGAGTCGACAAGTTCGATTTCCAGAAATGGAAGCTGATGCTGGCGATCCATCTCGATGGCGCTTTTCTGACGACCAAAGCCTGCCTCAAGCATATGTATGCCCAGGGCCGGGGTGGCAGCATCATCTATATGGGCTCGGTGCACTCGAAGGAGGCTTCCAAGCTCAAAGCCCCCTATGTGACCGCGAAGCACGGTCTTTTGGGATTATGCCGCGTCGTCGCCAAGGAAGGTGCGGAGCATGGCGTTCGCGCCAATGTCATTTGTCCCGGCTTCGTGCGCACGCTCTTGGTCGACAAGCAGATCCCGGAACAGGCGAAGGAACTCGGCATCTCCGAGGAAGACGTCATCAAGAATGTCATGCTGAAGGAGACCGTCGACGGCGAGTTTACAACGGTCGAGGACGTGGCCCATGCGGCGGTCCTGTTCGGCGGCTTCGAAACGAACGCGCTTACCGGCCAATCGATCGTAGTGAGCCATGGCTGGTTTATGGAGTAGTGGCTCTTCTCAGGCCCCGTGGCTGTCGTCCGGATCCTCGGCATCGCGTAGCCGGAGCTTTTTGCGATATCGACGCACCTGGAGCCAAAGGGCGACGAGGACGATCGGCACGCATATCGCCAATACCATGTCGATGGTGGTGGTGGAGTAGCCCCAGATCGTCGAGCCTTTGAGAAGGTAGCTCAAGAGACCTACGCCGTAATAGCTGATGGCGACGACCGACAGCCCTTCGACTGTTTGCTGGAGGCGTATCTGCTGGACTGCGCGTCGTTGGATGGAGCGCAGAAGCTGCTGGTTTTGCTCCTGCAGGCTAATATCGACACGCGTGCGCACGAGGCCAGAGGTGCGCGCGATGCGCTCACTCAGCTTGCCCTGTCGGCCGGCGATCGACGCGCAGTAGCGGAGCGCGGGCTCGAACCGGCGATCGAGGAATTCGCCGAGCGGCTGATAGGGCGAGACCCGCTGTTCCTGGAGTTCGCGGATGCGGTCGGCGACCAGGGCGCCGTAGGCCTCGGTCGCACCGAAACGGAAGGCACTGCGCGCCTGCAAGGCCTCGCCGCGTCCGGCGAGCGACACCAGTCTGCCCAACATCTGCCGTTCGGTGACGGGATTGTCCTGTTCCGCGAGATCCGCGGTGATGGAAGCGAGTTCCTTTTCCATCTGAGAGATCAGCGGTGCGATGGTCCGGGCCAATTGCAGGCCAAGGAGTGCCATGGGTCGATAGGTGTCGAGCTCGATCAGCCGCTGCGCCAGCCGGCCGAGTTGCTGCGGCTCCATGCCGTGATCCACGACCAGATAGCGGACGAAACCGTCGCCATGGGTACGCAATGCCGTCCAGATCGTCGCGCGGCCGCTCATGACGCTCGTGACGATCAGCCGCTGCCCCTCGAATGCGCGCTCGATCTCCCGCGTATTCAAATCATCCTCGAGGCTGAGAAAGGTGACATGGCAGCCGGCAATGAGCATGCCGGGGATCGCCCCGACCCATTCCCGTGGCAGGAGATCCGCGACCGGATCACCAAAAGGGTCGGTCCGGCCGCCACCCGGCGCGATCAGGGTCAGCGTCGAGAACTCGGTGTGGCGTTCCCAATGCAAACGGTAGTTGCCGAGATCGATGCCCCAATGCAAACCGTCGTCGGGTGCAGGCGCACCATAGATCCTGCAAAGACCGCCGATCCATTCGCGCTCCTCGTCGACCGACATGCCGGTCTCCATGAGCGCCAGTCGGCTCAACCGCTGCGGGCATTCGAATTCGGCATGCGGTCGGGCATGGATCTCCGCTGCAATCGCCCCGTGGTTGTCGTGCCAATGCCATGCGTTGCGCATGCGGAGCGATATCCCGACCGATGAACTCTGGTGCCACATGGCCGTTTTGGTGGCGCCCCGCAAGCATGGATGCTAGGCAGCATCAACCATGAGGCCGTCATGTTGCTCGACATCCCGCTGACACCCACACAGCTTCTGCCTTTGGGCCTTGCCTTTCTAGTCGGATACCTCCTGGGCTCGATCCCTTCCGGGGTCATCATTGCGAGGCTTGGCGGCGCCGGTGACATTCGGACGATCGGGTCAGGCAATATCGGTGCGACCAATGTGTTGCGCACCGGACGCAAAGGATTGGCTCTTGCTACACTGGCGTTCGATCTGGTCAAGGGGGCGCTGCCGGTCTGGTTGGCCTACCGTTTTCTCGGACCGGACCTGGCGGTCGTCGCCGGCCTCGGCGCCGTGCTCGGACACTGTTTTCCAATCTGGCTGCGGTTCAGGGGCGGCAAGGGCGTGGCCACGGCCGCCGGGGTCATCCTCGCCCTGTCGCCGGCGACGCTCGGGGTCTCGCTCTTGGTCTTCCTGGCCCTGACCCTGCCGACCAGGATTGTCTCCCTGGGCTCGCTAGGGGCGGCCATCGCGGCACCCCCGACCGCCTATTTCCTGGGGCAAGTCCAGGCCGCGGAGCTTTTCGTCATTTTGGCGCTGATTGTCGTGGTCAAGCACCGCGCCAATATCGGCCGGCTGATCCGCGGCGAGGAAAACCGTATCAGTCTGAAGTCTCGCTAGACGGGTTTTCGAATCCGTCAGAGACGTCTTTTTCATCGTGTTCGGTCGAGTGTGCTGGAACGGGATCACGGATTTTGGCGACGACGTGGAAGAGGTGCCAGTGCTTTGGATCGCCTTTCGGCGTTACCGCATCCGTCTCCTCCTCATCCAGCATTTCGATATCGAGATCGAACAAATAGTTCATCAATTGCTCCCGCGTCAGAATGGTCATGTCCGACCGGCTGGCCCAACTATCCTTGGGGCCATAGATATGGACGGCAACGCGGCCCCCCGGATTGAGGCTTTTGAGGGCGCGGTCCCAGATCTCGGGAAACTCTGTCGGCAGGCAATGCGGCAGGGCGAAACTCGAGACCACGAGATCGACTTTAGGGAACGGCAGTCGTATGAAATCGGCCTCGATCGCTGCTATGGTCTCCTGACCCGCATCGGCGGCTCCCTGTAGCAGCATTTCCAACGCCTCCGGCTCGCGATCGATCGCAAACACCGAAAACCCGCGTCGCGCCATCTCGATGGAATCCCGCCCCGCCCCGCACCCCAGATCGAGCCCACGCAAGCCATCGAGGTTCTCACGCTCGCTTGCAAACAACGCCAAGGCTCGTCTCACCGTCCGATGCGGCGACTGACCGGCAGTCTTATCGTAGTAGAGCTTCCACTTATCCGTTTGTTCGCTTACCATCATTTAGCGATTTAGTTGAGACTGGATGAGATGCGAGTTTTGACGAGCCGATGAGTACAGGAGCACCGATGAAATCGGAAGCAATGGACGAATTGCTTGCTGTGCTTCGGTTGAATGCCACGCCCGGGATCGGCTCGCAGTCATTTCAAGCGCTAATTTCCCGCTACGGCAACGCCCAGGCAGCGCTGGCGTCGCGGCCTGCATGGCCCTCGCCGCTTCAGGCTGCAGGACCGGTGCCGGATCGCGAGTGGGCTCTTCGCGAGCTCGAGGCGGTCGATGCTTATGGAGCGCGCCTGCTCTGCCGAACCGGCCAAGATTACCCAGCGCTTCTCGAGCACATTGCCGATCCGCCGCCGGTTCTGACCTGTCGCGGCGAATTCTGGCCGCTCAACGCTCCAGCGGTCGCCATCGTCGGCGCTCGTAATGCCAGCGGCAATGGCCGAAGGCTGGCCCACATGTTCGGACGGGAGCTTGCCGCTCACGATCTCGTCATCGTGTCCGGTCTGGCGCGCGGGATCGATAGCGCCGCCCACCAAGGCGCGCTCGATGCCGGCGGCATCACGGTTGCCGTCATCGCTTCGGGCGTCGATGTCCCCTATCCCTCGGAAAATACGGATCTGGCTGGAGCCATTGCCCGCACCGGTGCCGTCATCAGCGAGCGTCCCATGGGTGCGGCACCTCAGGCACGACATTTCCCGCGTCGGAACCGCATCATTTCCGGGATGGCGCTTGGTGTTGTCGTCGTCGAAGCAGCGCCTAAATCCGGTTCCCTGATTACTGCCAGGCTCGCGCTCGAGCAGGATCGGGAAGTCATGGCGGTGCCGGGGTCACCACTTGACGCCCGGCATCGCGGTACGAATCGTCTCCTTAAGGATGGCGCGCATCTGGTCGAGACTGCGGAAGACGTCATGGCCGTGATCAAGCCGCTGATCGATCGTGCTCCCCGGAAAAAAGCACCGGTTGACCCTCGTCCCAGACCCGCGGCACCTGCGCGCCAAGCCATTGTACGGACGAGCGAAACTGCAGCGAAATCCGCTCCATTGCTGAGCGATCGGCTGCTCGCGCTCTTAGGTGCGGAAGCACTGCCGGTTGACGAACTCATTCGCCAGTGTCAAGCAGGCGCCGCCGAGATTCAGGAAACACTGGTTGAGCTCGAACTTGTTGGAGCGATTGAACGCCAGCCTGGCAATAGAGTGGCGCGCGGCGCCCGTTGACCATCTGCGTTGACTGACACACCTTGATCATGACCGGCGGCTCGGCCGGCCTCTCATAAGCCTTGGAAACGATTCTCCATGGATGTTGTCGTTGTCGAATCGCCGACCAAAGCTAAGACAATCGCAAAATATCTGGGCGACGGCTATCAAGTTCTCGCAAGCTACGGCCACGTTCGCGATTTGCCGGAATCCGAAGGCTCGGTGCTGCCCGACGAAGATTTTCTGATGCATTGGGAGCCGCTGAAAAAGCGGGGCGATCCGATCGGCGATATCGCCAAGGCTCTGAAGCACGCGGACCATCTCTTTCTCGCCACCGATCCCGATCGCGAAGGCGAAGCAATCTCCTGGCATCTGTTTTCCGTGTTGGACGAGCGTGGCGCCATTAACGGCGTCGACGTCAAGCGCGTTGTCTTCCATGAGGTGACCAAACGCGCGGTCGAGGACGCCATCGCCCACTCCAGGGCGCTCGACGAAAACCTGATCGATGCTTATCGCGCCCGCCGGGCTCTCGACTATCTGGTCGGATACACCCTCTCGCCGGTGCTCTGGCGGAAGCTTCCCGGCAGTCGTTCGGCCGGTCGCGTGCAATCCGTGGCGTTGCGGTTGATTTGCGAGCGCGAATCCGAAATCGAAGCCTTCGAGCTCCAGGAATATTGGACCATTGAAGCTTTGTTGCAGACGCCGCGCGCCGAGGAATTCAAGGCGCGGCTGAGCCATCTCGACGGCAAGAAACTCGACAAGTTCGATCTCGCCAATGAGGCGCAGGCCAAGGCTGCCGTTGCCGCGATCGAGCGTTCCACACTCGCGGTGGTCGACGTCGAAAAGAAGCAGGTCGGACGCAATCCCGCACCGCCCTTCAGTACCTCGACCCTGCAGCAGGAGGCGTCGCGCAAGCTCGGTTTTTCCGCCGACCGCACGATGAAGACGGCGCAGCGTTTGTTCGAAGGGATCAATGTGGGTGGCGAGACCGTCGGCCTCATCACCTATATGCGGACCGATTCGGTGCAGATCTCCAACGATGCGATGAGTGCCTGCCGCAAGGTCATCGACAAGAGATACGGCGCGAATTTCGTGCCGGAAAAGCCCCGCTTCTTCAAGACTCGGACGAAGAATGCGCAAGAGGCGCACGAGGCGATCCGCCCCACCGATCTTTTCAGAGCACCCGATGGTTTGAGCCGGGCCCTGGGCGGTGACGAGGGCCGGCTCTACGACCTGATCTGGCGGCGCACACTGGCGAGCCAGATGGCGGCGGCGCAGATGAACCGGGTCGGCATCGATATCAAGGGACCCGAAGGCAATGTGATGCTGCGGGCGACCGGTCAGACGATCGCGTTCGAAGGCTTCCTCAAGGTTTATCGGGAGGGCCGCGACGAAGTACCGGAAGACGATGACGAGGGGCGCATCCTGCCGGAAATGGCCGCAGGCGAAGCGCTCCGGCGTCGAAACGTCGAGGCGGCACAGCACCATACCGAGCCGCCGCCGCGTTTCACCGAAGCGAGCCTGGTCAAGCGCCTCGAGGAACTCGGCATCGGTCGGCCCTCGACCTACGCCAATATCATCTCGGTATTGCAAGACCGCGACTATGTGCGGCTGGAGCAAAAGCGTTTCGTGCCCGAAGATCGCGGACGCATCGTTACCGCGTTCTTGACGGATTTCTTCGACCGCTATGTGCGGCCGGACTTCACCGCCGATCTCGAGAACAAGCTTGATGGCGTGGCCGGTGGCGAGTTACGCTGGAAGGACGTGCTCAGAGAGTTCTGGGATCCTTTCTTCGAGCGGACCGCAGACGTCAAGGAAAGGCGTACGGCCGAAGTTATCGATGCGCTGAATACGGCTCTTGCCAGAAAGCTCTTCCCGCCGCGGCCGGATGGCGCCGATGCCAGGCTTTGTCCGTTGTGCGAGGATGGCAATCTGAGCCTCAAGCTTGGCCGTTTCGGTGCCTTTATCGGCTGTTCGAACTATCCACGCTGTCGCTACACACGGCAGCTCGGCGAGGGCGCGGATGATGGCCAGAGTGCCGTCAATCGCGACCGGATGATCGGCGTTGACCCCGGGAACGATGAGGAGGTCTGGCTCAAGAAAGGCCGCTATGGCTCCTATCTTCAGCGCGGCACTGGCGACGAGCCCAAGCGGTCGTCGCTGCCGCCGAATGTGGTGCCGGAGGAGATCGATCTCGAGTTTGCGCTGCGGATCCTGGCATTGCCGCGCGAGGTCGGCCAAGACCCGGAATCGAAAAAGCCTGTCATTGCCGGTATCAACCGCTATGGGCCTTTCATCGAGCTCGACGGCAAGTTCGTTCGCCTTGCCGAAGATGATGACGTCCTTGCGATCGGCATGAATCGCGCACTGCATCTTCTGGCCGAGGCGAAACCTGCGCGTGGCCAGGGAACCGGCAGCACCAAGCCGCTCAAGGAACTCGGCGAACATCCCCATGACAAGAAGCCGGTGACGATCCTTGCCGGCCGTTTTGGACCCTACATCAAGCACGCAAAGACAAATGTCAGCCTGCCGAAAAGCCTGGCACCGGAAGACGTGGATCTCGAGAAAGCCATCGAGCTGATCGCGGCCAAGGAAGAGCGCAGCAATAAGGGCGGCGGCAAGGGCAAGAAGGCAGCGAAAGCCACGAAAACCAAGGCAAGCGAGACGAAAGCCCCGCCGAAGCGCAAGGCAGCGGCGAAATCGGCAGGTTCCAAGGCGAAAAAGAGCGGGAGCGCCAAGGCTGCCGGTGCCGGTGACAGGAGCTGATGGCCGAGCGCAAGAGTCGCCATCAAGCCAGAGGCCGGGGCGGCGAGCCGGACAAGGAAGACGTCCTTGCCTTCATTGCAGAACATGGGGCCGAACTAGGCAAGCGTGAGTTGATGCATGCCCTCGGCCTCAAGGGCAAGGCGCGAACCGAGGCCAAGCGAACCATGAGGGCGATGCGCAAGGCAGCGGGCGTCAAGGAAACCGGTGGCTACGAGAATGACGGTTTGCCGGCGGTCGGGCTCGCCGATATGGTGGGGATCGACGAAGACGGTCTGCCCGTTCTCCGGGCCGCGCGGGATCAGGAAGCCGAGGTCAGGCTGGCGGCACGCAGTCGTATCGAGCCCGGAATCGGGGATCGCTTTCTTGCGCGGTTCTCACTGCTCGAGGACGGCAGTTATCGTGCCGATCCGATCAAGATCCTGCCACGGCGGCCGCGCGAGGTCGTCGGTGTTGCGGAGAAGACCGGCAGTCGCTGGAGGTTGCGGCCGCTGGGGCGTAATCGCGGCGACGAATGGGAACTGCTGTTGGTTCCCGACGTCGATCTGGCGCATGGCGATCTGGTTCGGGCCGAGGCCGATCGGAGCAAGAGCTTCGGAATGCCACGAGCGACGGTAAGCGAGCGGCTCGGTCATCCCGACGATCCGGCCACCGTGAGCCTGGCCGTGGCCGTCACCGCGCGTCTGCCGATGCAATTCGACGAAAAAACTCTGGCCGAAGCGGCAGCGGCAAAACCTGTAGGCCTCGGCAAAAGACGGGATCTTCGTCATTTCGATCTGGTGACGATCGATGGTGAAGATGCCCGGGACTTCGACGATGCCGTATGGGCCGGACCCGATGAGGCGCCGGACAACCGCGGTGGCCATCGCCTGTTGGTGGCGATCGCCGATGTCGCGCACTATGTTCGGCCCGGCTCGGCACTCGATCGCGAGGCCCAGGAGCGCGGCAACTCGGTCTATTTTCCCGACCGCGTCATTCCGATGCTGCCGGAGGCGCTTTCCAACGATCTATGCTCGCTGAGGCCCCACGAGGATCGCGCCTGCCTTGCCGTTGAAATGCGCATCGGGCCGCAAGGCCGCTTGATGGACCATCGCTTCGTGCGCGGCCTGATGCGGTCCCGTGCCCGGCTGACCTATGAGCAGGTGCAGGCCGCCTTCGAAGGTGCCGCCGATCCGGTTGCCGAGCCAATATTGAGCACCGTGATCGCACCGCTTTACCGAGCCTATGAAGCGTTGGCGGTGGCACGCAAGCGGCGCGGCACGATCGAGCTCGATTTGTCGGAGCGGCGGGTGCGCTTCGACGAGACCGGCAAGCCGATTGCAATCGAGCCGAGACAGCGCCTTTCTAGCAACTGCCTGATCGAGGAATTCATGATTGCCGCCAATGTCGCCGCAGCGCGCGAATTGGGGCGGCGCAAGCAGCCCTTGCTCTATCGTGTGCATGACAAGCCCGATGCCCTCAAGCTCGAGGCACTGGCGCAATATTTGGCCGAACTCGATATCGCCTGGAACCGGCAGTCGAAAAAGCCCGGCGATTTCACGCAACTGATCCGGTCGGTCAAGGATCACGATCTGCACGACATGATTGCGAGCTTCGTGCTGCGCGCACAGGCACAAGCGATCTATGATCCTGAAAATCGCGGCCATTTCGGGCTCAATCTGCAGGAGTATGCACACTTCACCTCGCCGATCCGCCGCTACAGCGATCTCGTGGTGCATCGTGCCCTGATTTACTCGCTCGGTCTTCCCGGTGCTGGCGCTTCGACCTCCGGGGACGATGAGGGAAGCTTGAGCAAGCTTGGCGAACATCTTTCGAGCACCGAGCGGCGGGCCATGGAGGCCGAGCGGAAAGCGCTCCAGAAGTTCGTCACACTCCTGATGGCGGATCAGGTCGGAGCTTGTTTCGAGGGCCGCGTAATCAGCGTTCATCGGTTCGGCATGTTCGTATCCCTGAACGAAAGCGGTGCCGAGGGTCTCGTTCCGGTCTCGAGCCTTGGCTCGGATTTCTTCATGCACGATGAGCGGGATCATGCGCTGGTCGGCAGGCGCACTGGCGAGCGTTATGGCCTGGGTGATCGGGTCGAGGTCGAGCTTGCGGCCGTCGACAAGGTCGAGGGGCAGTTGAATTTCCTCATCAAGAACCACTATCCGGCTCGATCAGGAGCCAAACGAACCAAGCGCGCGACGACCGAACATCATGGCGCCAAACGCACAGTCTACGGGAAACGGCGCGCAACCTCGCGACGGGACAGCCGATCGGCTTGACACAAAGCCGGCCGTCAATATTTTCAAAGCGACGCTCGTAACTCCCTGACATCCAGAGGATTAAGGTAATGGCCAAGCCAAGCACGGTGCTGATTAAGCTCGTGAGTACCGCCGATACCGGGTATTTCTACACGACCCGGAAGAATGCCAAGAACACCACCGAAAAGATGAACTTCAAGAAGTACGATCCGGTTGCTCGCAAACATGTCGAGTTCAAGGAGGCCAAGATCAAATAGTCTCCATCCCAGGTACCGGTGGCGATGAGGCTTTGCGGGCGCTTTCGCCGGTGGCTGTCGGGCTTGATAGTGGCGGTTCTGAGTGGTGTGCCGCTCGCGGTTGAGGCGGTCGAACCGGGTACGCCACTCGTTTTGAAGGATGGTCGCATTGCCCAGGTTGCGGTGCACGTGCTCCTGTTCGAGGCCGGTAGCGGAGAATTAACGAAAAGTAGCGAAACGGCACTCCGCGACATCGCCGCTTCCATCCACGACGATTGTTTTCTCACCGCCCAGGCGATCGGACATGTTGAAATGGAGGTGGCCGACGAGGCGGACATTCTGGCGGCCCATAGTTTGGCAAGGGCCCGCGCGGATCGCGTGCAAACGATGTTGATCGAGGCCGGATTGCCCGAGGATTCCATCGTGAGTGTCTGGGATTGGCAGTTCAGTGTGCCTCAACCTGTGGTGACTCTCTGGGTCTTTTCCCTCAATTCGGACACCGATTGCGCAAATTCCTCGGAAGATTCAGTGCCGGTAGCAGCATTGGCGGAACCTCAGCCCGCTGAGGTGCCAACCGTCCGACCTGAAGCGGAGGCAATCGAAGCTGATGCAGGACCAGAGGAAACGCTGGAAATAGCTAAGGCCTCTACAAGCCAACCCGCCGACGAGATCGCTCCACCGCTTGAGGGAGGCGTCACCGCGGTTCATACAGTGCCCTTCGATATCAACAGCAGCTATTTCGGCGCGAATGTCGGCCGCGAGTTGCGGGCGCTGATGCGAGACCTGCCCGAGGGCCGGTCCTATCGTGTGACACTGAGCGCGGCAGTCGGTACCGGTGACGTCAGAGGTGCCGACACAGCCGAGGAAGCTGCTCGCTACAATCGCTGGATAGCCGAAGAACGCGGCCGGCGTGTGATCGACTGGCTCAAAGCCAATGCGGGCGATCGCAGCCTCACCTTCGACGAGAGCTTAATCGAAAACGATTCGTCCCGCAGGGTCGTTGTCGGCATAGCGCCCGCGGATTAGGGTCGAGATCATCAAAATCCAAGGGGAGGTGGGTCATGGCGATGGCCTTCGGCATCGATCTCGGCGGTACCAAGATCGAGATCATTGCCCTCGATGAGGACGGCAATGAGAAGCTGCGTCGTCGCACCTCGACGCCTCAGCAATACGACGCCACGTTAGAGGCGATCAAAGACCTGGTCGACGCGGCCGAAGCGGATCTCGGCTTGCAGGGTACGCTTGGGATCAGTCATCCGGGCGCCATCTCCCCTGCTACGGGCCTGATGAAGAACGCCAACTCGACATGGCTCAATGGCAGGTCATTCGACAAGGATCTTCAAGCCCATCTCGAGCGGCCGATCGCCTTCACCAATGACGCCAATTGCCTGGCGCTGTCGGAGGCGACCGATGGCGCGGGCGCCGGTGCGGGCGTGGTTTTCGGGGTGATCATCGGCACTGGCGTGGGCGGGGGTATCGCCGCCAACGGCAAGGTATTGAGCGGGCCGAACGCTGTCGCGGGGGAATGGGGACATGTCCCGCTGCCCTGGCCGCGGGATGACGAACGACCGGGACCCGATTGTTATTGTGGTCTCAAGGGCTGCGTGGAGACCTGGCTTTCCGGCACGGGCTTTGCCGCGGATCATGCGCGTACCACCGGAGATGCTCTCAGAGGCCCCGATATCATAGTAAAAGCCGCTGCGGGCGACAGTGCGGCAATAGCCGCCATCGAGCGCTATGAGGATCGGCTTGCGCGCGGTCTCGCCATCATCATCAATATTCTGGATCCCGATGTCATCGTCCTTGGCGGCGGCATGTCCAACGTCCAACGGCTCTACACGAATGTCCCGTCGCTCTGGGGTCGCCATGCCTTCACCGACGAGGTGCGCACCGGTCTTAAGGCGGCTCGTTTCGGCGATAGCTCGGGCGTTCGTGGAGCCGCATGGCTGGGCCGTGACCTGGCGGCCTGATCAGGTGCAGTCCGGATGGTCGAGCCACTCGAGCGATGCCCGCTCACCCTCGAGAACGAAATCGCCATAATCGATGATGACGTCGTCGATGACGCCATCGCTACCGAGATAATAGCCAATCTCGGTGACCGGAACTTCACTGGTGCCATCGGTCGGAAAGAATGCGAGACGCACGCGCCACCCTTTGACAGGGGTGTCCTCGACGTCTTTCGGATGGGCGATCACGGCGTTCACGGTCATCAGTGGATCGGGACCTGAGCCTGTAAACAATTCGCGCGTGACCATCAGATCGCCGGCCTCAGCCGCTTCGATCAACGTCATGACATGGGCTGTCGGAAACTCGGTGCCGGCTGGCAATCGTACCGTTTCCAAGGTCGGCACTTCGAAGTCGGCAGTACCCGCGTCCTTCCCACTGGCGAAACTGGCTTCGCCACGAAACTCCTCGAGTTTCGTCTCGCCTTGGAAATACACCGTCGTAAAGCGCAATTTGGTGTGGTCGAGCGATTCCCAATTGGTGGAATGGACATCGTACGTAAAGTCCTGGCCCTCTTCGGTATCGGCAACGAAACCCAATCGCTGGCGACTCTCCCAACCATCGCAATCGCGGCGGTACTCGACCACCAGACCGCCGCTGGCGTCGATCACACCCGAACTCGCCTCGCCGCTGGCGAGATTCAGGCGATACGCTGCACGATGGGCTTGCAGTTCGGCCCAGGCATCTGCCGACGGCAAGCTGACGACGATAACAGCGGCGGCGCAGCAGAAGAGGGATCGGCCCATCATGTTTCTCCCAAGACGCCGGGCCCCTGAAGCCGCGGCGTGAGAGTAGGAACCTAGCGTCACGTCTTCGATGCGCCAATAAGGACCTTAAAGAAACTTACGATTTGGTGGAATAAATTGCAGCTCTACCTTGTGGGTACGGGCTTTTCGCCACGATAGTCGTAAAAGCCGCGCTGCGTCTTTCGGCCCAGCCAGCCGGCCTCGACATATTTTACGAGGAGCGGACAGGGCCGGTATTTGCTATCCGCCAGTCCTTCATGAAGCACTCCCATAATGGCAAGGCAGGTGTCGAGGCCGATGAAATCGGCAAGCTCCAACGGGCCCATCGGATGATTTGCGCCAAGCTTCATCGCGGTGTCGATACTGACGACATTGCCGACACCCTCGTAGAGCGTATAGACCGCTTCGTTGATCATGGGCAGGAGGATGCGATTGACGATGAACGCCGGGAAATCCTCGGCTGTGACCGAGGTTTTGCCGAGCTTTTCGCTGACCTCGACCACCGCGCGATAGGTGTCGTCCTGCGTGGCGATGCCTCGAATGATCTCGACCAGCTTCATCACCGGCACCGGATTCATGAAATGCATCCCGATGAAGCGCTCAGGCCGGTCGGTTTGCGCTGCAAGCCTCGTGATCGAGATCGATGAGGTGTTGGTGGCGACGATGGCCTCGGCCTTGATCCTCGGCAACAAATTCTCGAATATCTTGTGCTTGGTCGTTTCGTTCTCTGTGGCCGCCTCGACGATCAGTTCGCAGTCGCCAAGCGCATCGTACTCGGTGCTGAATGTGATCCGCGCCAGGGACTGCGATTTTTCGTCGTCGGTAAAGGCACCCTTGGAGATCTGACGATCGAGCAGTTTCATCATCAGCGCGCGTGAATTTTCGAGCTGCTGGATTGAAACATCGACCAGCCGGACATCATATCCGGCGACCGCGGCCACCTGGGCGATCCCGCCGCCCATCTGCCCGGCGCCGATCACGCCGATCCGCTGCACCGTGCCGAGCGGCGGCAGAGCTTTTTGAGAGCCAGTCATCTGACACCTCCAGTCATCATTTGTGCATTGCACAACGGAGGTAGAATTATGCAGCGTTCGTTGTCAATGGGTCGTTGTGCAACGCAGTATAACGACCGCATTCAGGGGGCTGTCCCGGTCTGGATACCTGGAAACCTCTAGCGATGGGCTCCGGGTGTCCAGAGGACGTCCCTGGCACCCTTGTCATTCGTATGGCGGGCGAGAACGAACAAAAGATCGGAAAGGCGGTTGAGATATTTGATCGCGGCGATGTTGACGGTTTCGCGGTCCGCCAGCTCGCAGACCAGACGCTCCGCGCGACGCATCACGGTCCGAGCCAGATGCAGGTTTGCCGATGCGGGCGAGCCGCCCGGTAGGACGAACGAGTTGAGTGGTTCGAGTTCCCCATTGATCGCGTCGATCTCCGCCTCGAGGCGGGCGACCTGCGCTTCGCTGACCCGCAGGCGCGCTTCCTCGCCCTCCCGTGCCGGACGGCAAAGGTCGGCTCCGAGGTCGAACAGGTCATTCTGGACCCGTTGGAGGATGTCATCCACATTGCCTTCGGTGTGAAGGCGAGCGATGCCGATCGTCGCGTTGGCTTCGTCGACGGTGCCGTAGGCTTCGACACGCAAATGATATTTGGCGACCCGCCCGCCATCGCCGAGGGAGGTCAGTCCCTGATCGCCGCCGCGGGTATAGATTTTTGTCAGCGAAACCATAATCAGCTCGACGCCATGAGCATCAACCAGACGATCAGAACGGCGCAAAGCTGCAAGCCTACTCTAGCCCGCATCAAGCGGGTGCCATATTTTCTATTGAATTCGCCACCGATGAAAAACCCTACCAAGCCCGTGGCAAGCACCACGGTGGTAGCGATCATGAAGAATATGAGAAGTACGGTCAAAAAGCTCATTTGCGTTCCGGCTATCTCTTGGCGCGGGCGTTTGAATTCACGCTTTTATCATCGTTTACGCGCCCGTGACCAGAATGGTTCCCCTGCTCTGAACGGAACGAGGGGCAGGAAATAAGGAGATGATCACCATTTACTCCGCGAGGCACCGGCTTCGCGATGCAAAGACCGAGCTTCACGAAGGTCGATTGGTTGCCCCCCTCGAATCGCCCAGGCGTGCCGAACTCATTCTGGAGCGTATCCGCGAGGTTGGACTTGGCCCGGTAGAGTCGCCCGAGGCGTTCGGCCTCGATCCGGTCCTGGCGGTTCACGACAACGACTATTTGAGGTTTCTCGAAACCTGTTGGCTGGACTGGGTCGCTGCAGGCAAGACGGGGGAAGCCGTTCCGGTTGTCTTTCCCGTGCGCCGGATGGTTCAGACAGTCCCGCGCGATATCGAAGGACGCCTTGGTTTTTTCGCCTTTGCCGCAGAAACCGCCATCACCGAAACAACCTTCGAGGCGGCCCTGATTGCCAAGGACGTGGCCCTTTCCGCGGCCAACCGCATTCTCGCTGGCGCTCCCGCTGCCTTCGCTCTCTGTCGCCCACCCGGGCATCATGCAGCACGCGATCTATTCGGCGGCTATTGCTTCTTGAATAATGCGGCGATCGCTGCCCAGTGGATGCGGGATCATGGTGCGCAGCGGGTCGCCGTGCTCGATGTCGACTTTCACCACGGTAACGGCACCCAGGACATCTTCGAAATGCGTCCGGACATCCTGTTCTTATCGATACATGGCGACCCGATGGACGCCTTTCCGCATTTCTCGGGCCACGCAGCTGAGAGCGGCAGCGGCCAAGGCCATGGCTATACGCGAAACTACCCGCTGCCGCCGGGAACCGGCTTCCCGCTATGGCACGAGGTATTGCTTGAGGCGCTTGGAGCGATCGAGGATTTTCGCCCAGACACACTCGTCGTCTCGCTCGGGGTAGACACGTACGAGCACGACCCGATCAGCTTCTTCAGGCTGAAAGGCGCCGACTTTATCAGCTGCGGCAAAACTCTCGCCAAGCTGCGGCTGCCGACCCTTTTCGTGCTCGAAGGCGGCTATGCCGTCGAGGCCATCGGGGTCAATACGGTCAATGTGCTGGCAGGCTTCGAAGACGGCCGCGCTGTCTAGCTATCGAGGATCTGCCGAGCGGCGCTGACGATCGACCGATTGTCAGGTGCGGGTGAGCCATCAGGCAAGGTCAACCCGTCCTCAAGTCCAACGCGTGCCGAAATTCCGGCACGCTTGGCCACTTCCAGCAGCCGCCACACCGTGCCGTCGGCGCCGTGCAGCAGCACCGGCAGCTCGATACCGGCATTCTTCAGGGTCTCGATGATGCGCCCGGCTTCGGCAACGGCTTCATCCGGATCGGTCTCATTGATTTCCAGAAGGACGCGCAAGCATCGGCCCAGCTGCGGCATCCCGACAAAGCGCTTCGCGTCGTCATCGGTCCAAAGCCCTGCCTCGATGCCGATGCTCTTGCTCAAGAGAATGTCCATGGTCTGGGCGGAATCGGATTCGACGACATTGACGGAAGCGTAGTCGGGTAGATTGTCCCAGGATTTGATCAGCTCCAGCCGCTCCAAGCCCCGAGGCTGGATCCATTGTCCGGTACTGACCCCGACAGGCATGCCAGGAACGCTGTTGCGGACCGCAGCAAGGCATTCGGAAATCGTTTCGCGCTCGAGCGTTTCGGCGCCATCCGTCGCCCTTGGATGGATATGAAGCTCGTCCGCGCCCGCCTCGCGAACCATGCGGGCGTCTGCAGCGAGTTCCTGCGGCGAGCAGGGAACCCTTGCGTGCTCGTCCTTGCTCCGCTTACCGTTCAAGCAGGCCTGCAGCATGGTCCTCGCGATACCTAATCTAGATCGAAAGCGTCTTTATAATCGAGCTTCAGGCTTGGGTCCTGCCACTCTTTTTCAAGCCAGCAATTGCCGACGACGAGCCGGTCGATCTCTGAGCCCATGAAGCAGCGCCAGGCGTCGTTGGGCGAGCAGACGATCGGCTCGCCTCGGACATTGAAGCTGGTATTGACGATCACCGGGCAGCCGGTCTTGGCCTTGAAGGCTGAGAGCAGCGCGTGATAGCGGGGATTGGTCTGCTCATGGACAGTTTGCACGCGCGCCGAGTAGTCGACATGGGTGACGGCGGGAATCTCGGAGCGGACGATATTGAGCTTGTCGATGCCGAAAAGCTTCTGTTCTTCTTTGGTCATTTGTCGCCGGCGGCTCTCTTTGACGTCCGCCACCAAAAGCATATAGGGGCTGTTATGGTCGATCTCGAACCATTCGGCGACATCGTCGCGCAGGACCGACGGCGCAAACGGCCGAAAACTCTCGCGATATTTCACCTTGAGGTTCAGGATCTTTTGCATCGTCGGTGAGCGCGCATCGCCGAGGATCGAACGGCCGCCGAGGGCGCGGGGTCCGAACTCCATTCGTCCCTGCATCCAGCCGATCGCCTTCTCATCGGCCATGGCCTGGGCGGTCCGGTCGATGATCTCGTCATCGGATAAGACCTCGAACTTTCCGCCGGCGGCTGTGAGCTGCCGTTCGATCTCGACCTGATCGAAGGCTGGCCCTAGATAGGCGCCCTTCATGTGATCGAGCAGATTACTGGACCCGTTGGTGCGCGGCTTCTGTTCGAACTGATGGTAGGCGGCGAGTGCTGCACCGAGTGCCCCGCCGGCATCGCCGGCCGCCGGCTGAATCCAGATATCCGAGAAGATGCCCTCGCGCAGGAGCTTGCCATTGGCGACGCAGTTGAGCGCCACGCCGCCCGCGAGGCAAAGGTTCTTCTGGCCGGTCTCCTTGGCGATCGAGCGCGCCAGCCGCAGCATCACCTCCTCGGTAACCACCTGGACCGACGCAGCCAGATCCATCTCACGCTGGGTCAAGAGTTTCTCCGCCTTGCGTGGCGGGCCGCCGAACAGCTTGTCGAAGGCCTTGTTGGTCATGGTGAGGCCGGTGGCATAGCTGAAATATTGCTGATCCAGTTTGAAGGAGCCGTCCTCTTTGAGGTCGATCAGATTGTCGAGAATGGTCTGGGCATATTTCGGCTCGCCATAGGGAGCGAGACCCATAACCTTGTACTCGCCGGAGTTCACCTTGAAGCCGGTGTAATAGGTGAAGGCCGAATAGAGCAGCCCGAGCGAATGCGGGAAGTGCAGTTCCTTCGTGATCTCGAGAGTGTTGCCGCGGCCGATGCCGACGCTGGTCGTGCACCATTCGCCGACGCCATCCATGGTCAGGATCGCCGCGTCGTGGAAGGGAGAGGGGAAGAATGCACTCGCCGCATGGCTTTGGTGATGCTCCGTAAAGAGCAGCTTGCCGTTCCAGTCGGAGCCGCCCTTGAGCGCCTTGAGCGCTTCGCGCATGTGCTTTTTCTGGAATAGCTTTTCCTTGATCCAGACCGGCAGGGCCATGCGGAAAGACGCAAAGCCGCTTGGCGCCGTGGCGATATAGGTCTCGAGCAGCCGCTCGAATTTCAAGAACGGCTTATCATAGAAAACGACGTGATCGACCTCGGCCATGGATATGCCGGCTTCGTCGAGGCAGTAGCCGCAAGCATGTTGAGGGAAGCGTGGATCATGCTTCTTGCGGGTGAAGCGCTCCTCTTGCGCCGCGGCGACGATATCTCCGTCGCGCACCAAGGCCGCGGCACTATCATGGTAATAGGCCGAAATTCCGAGAATTTGCATCGGCGCTTCCTACCGGGGCTGCGGTGTTGTCAAAATACCGTGTAGATGAAGGGTGCGACCGCGGATCCTTGGGTCAGGACGATCAGCCCGCCGAACAACACTGTCATCACCAGGATCGGCAGCAACCAGAACTTCTTCCGCACTCTCAAAAAGCGCCAGAGTTCGGCGAAAATTTCCATTGATACGCTCCAGAAACGCTCAGAACTGCTCGATCATCGATTTCGGATCGGGGCCCGGAGGCTGCCGCTCGATCCAGTAGCTCGGCGCCGCCGGATCCCGCTTCAGTTTCAAGAGGTCCTTGCCTCGGGCACGCATGATAAGCCCGATCGGCACAACTGTTACCGCATAAATCAAAAACATCACTATCGGGTTGACGATGCGAAACAACAGGAAGCCGAGCTTGGTCCACAGCTTGTTGAGCGGCGCCAAGAGATCGGCCTTAAGGTAGCCGAGCCCGAGCAGAATGATCCCGACCAGCAGAAAGACAACGGTGAGCCAGTTCAATCCGGCATCACCAACCAACCATCGGATCAGCCCGATAACTGCAAGAATGCCGCCTACGGTCAGCCCGAAACTGCGATTCGATGCAGTCTTGACCTCGACATGTTCCTCGAAACTCTCGTGAGTACCTGCCATTATGCCAATCTACGGGGTTGGTTGACGACAAATAGATATTTCTGAATGACCGCGCATTAACACACGGAGTAAAATGAAACCACGCTTAGACTGCGATGAAAGTCACTTAATGGGTTTATCCGATATCATCTTGCGACACTTCACCAACTGCCCTAGCGCTCGAGCCAATCGTGGCACCTCGACATGAACGAGGCCTTCTCCTGCGCTCGCCATTCGTCAAGGTCCCAAGCTCTGTTTGATTCGGCGGACCCAGGGGCAGCGACGTAAGTCCAGGCCATTACCATAGTGACCGTGGCAGTACTCACCGGCCGACGCACCGCTTCATATTCCTCGCCTTCGAATTTATTGCAGCGCCTAATGTCGCATTGTCCGGGTGCAGTGAAGAGCAAGCCCCGGACCGGCTCGAGACCTGATGATCGTACCAGCGTCGGATAGCTTCGTCCCTTGAGATAGACGCGACGGTAGCCGGCGAGCCATCCGGTCGTCAATTCGGCGCGAACCACGGGTCGAGCGAGCACCAGGCCCAGCACATCGGGGTCCATCAGCGTGCCATAAAGGAACATCGGATCGGGGCGTGAAGCCCTAAATGGTATAGCCATCCAAAGCCTTGCTAAGCGGCTGCAACCGGTGTCAGACCAATCGGAACGATCAACTAAGTCATTTCGCAAGGAGGAGGCCCCCATGACAACCATCTTGATGACCGGTGCGGCAGGTGGCGTCGGCACGCAGTTGCGCCCCTATCTCGGATCGATGGTCGAGCGGGTCGTGTTGAGCGATATCCGTCCAATCGACAATCTCGCCGCCCATGAATCCTTCGTCCAGGCGGACCTTGGCGAAATTGCCGCGCTGGAGCAGGCGTGTGAGGGTGTAGCGGGTATCATTCACCTCGGTGGTCAACCGAACGAGTCCGACTGGGAGTTGATGCTCGAGCGGAACTTCGTCGGTTGCTACAACCTGTTCGAGGCGGCACGGCGTAAAGGCGTCAAGCGCGTAGTCTTCGCCAGTTCGAACCATGCCATCGGGTTTTATCCTCGGCGACGCTTGATCAATGAAGATAACCGCGTCCGGCCGGACACCCGCTACGGCGTCAGCAAGGCCTTCGGTGAGGCTCTCGGATCGCTCTACGCCGATAAATACGGTATGGGCGTCATGAGCATCCGCATCGGTAATGTCGATGCCAAGCCTGCCGACAAGCGGCGCCTGTCGATCTGGATTCATCCCGAGGATCTGGCTCAGCTGTGTCAGATCGGTCTGATGCATGCGGAAATGCACAACGAGGTCGTTTTCGGCAATTCCCATTGCGAACGAGGCTGGTGGGATAATCGAAAGGCCTATGCGCTGGGCTATCGCCCGAAGCACCATGCCGAAGATCATGTCGATCATGCCATGGCGGAACAGGCCAAGCTTGGCGACGATCCGATTGGCGACCGCTTTCACGGCGGTGGCTTCTGCGCCAGCGAATTTACCGACGATCTCGATCGCTTCTGAGAGTTTTTTGGGATCTGCGCTGTACAGGCAGGGCAGTTGTCCGCAACACTCGGCTTTTATGCCGGGCTAACGGTTCGGCATGGCCGTGCGATCAACGTAACGGACTTCGTCATCGAGCAGAAGATTGGGTGCTGGTCCCAAGGCGAGGGCGCACGAAGCGGGAGAATCGAATGAGCACCGAAGTCGATCTCGCGCCTGGGGGATCAAGCAATCCCATCGAGACGGACTACGCGATCGGTGAAGATAATATCCAGCCTCGGCTCGGCCCGTTGGGCTTCGATATCCACAACCCGGTCTTCGTCGTTTCGTCGCTCACGATCATTGCTTTCGTCATCCTGACGGTGGTTCTGCAGGAACAAATCGAGCCGGTATTCAACAGTCTTCGGGGTTGGCTGACCGCCACCTTCGACTGGTTCTTCCTGACCGCCGCCAATATTTTCGTTCTACTCTGCCTGTTCTTGATCGTCTCGCCATTGGGCAGCGTCCGTTTGGGCGGCAAGGAAGCGCGGCCCGATTACGGCTATGTCGGCTGGTTCTCCATGCTGTTCGCCGCCGGGATGGGCATCGGCCTGATGTTTTTCGGCGTGTCCGAGCCGATTTCGCATTATTCCGCCTCGGTTGCCGAAGGGGCGGGCTCCGCTGACAGCTGGGCGCCTCTCGCGGGTGCTGCCGGGAATACCGAAGGCTCCAGGGAATTGGGTATGGCCGCGACGATCTTCCACTGGGGCCTGCACCCTTGGGCAATCTATGCGGTTGTCGGTCTGGCTCTGGCCCTGTTCACCTTCAACAAAGGGTTGCCGCTGACCATCCGCTCCATGTTCTACCCCATCTTCGGGGGCGGATCTGGGGCTGGACCGGCCATGTCATCGATACGCTCGCGGTATTTGCCACCTTGTTCGGCTTGGCCACCTCGCTGGGCTTCGGGGCGGAGCAGGTCAGCGCCGGCCTCGATTATCTCTTCGGTGTACCCGTTAGCGACACCACCAAGGTCGTCCTGATCCTGTCGATCACGGGCGTAGCCCTCATGTCCGTGCTGGCGGGCCTCGATGCCGGCGTCAAGCGGCTATCCGAGATCAACATGATGCTGGCCGGCCTGCTGTTGCTCTTCGTCGTCGCTGTTGGACCGACCATCCTGATCTTCACTGGCTTCTTCGAGAATCTCGTGGTCTACGGCAAATACCTGCCGGCACTCGCTAATCCCTTCGGCCGCAGCGATGCCAACTTCAGTCAGGGCTGGACCGCCTTTTATTGGGCCTGGTGGATCTCCTGGTCACAGTTCGTCGGCATGTTCATCGCCCGGGTCTCACGCGGCCGGACCGTGCGCGAGTTCATTATCTGCGTGCTCTTGATCCCGTCGCTCGTCTCGGTCTTGTGGATGACCGCGTTTGGCGGCACCGCCATCGATCAGATCGTCAGCAACGGACATCAGGCGATCGCGGATGCTCCCCTTGAGCTGAAGCTCTTCTCGATGCTCGATACCTTGCCGCTGGCGGCGATCACCTCCTTTATCGGCATCGTGCTGGTGATCGTCTTTTTCGTCACCTCATCCGATTCGGGCTCGCTGGTGATCGATACGATCACGGCGGGGGGCAAAGTCGATGCACCGGTCTCCCAGCGTGTGTTTTGGGCAAGTTTCGAAGGTCTTGTGGCCATCGCACTCCTCATCGGCGGCGGCTTGGGCGCATTGCAGGCAGCGGCTGTGTCGACTGGATTTCCCTTCACGATCGTTTTGCTGCTGGCCTGTTATTCGATTATCAAAGGACTTGCCAGCGAACCACGTTGAGCCGAAACAAGGCGTCAAATTACGGGGAGGAACCTGAGCATGCTGAACGATCCACCGCTCTTGCGTATCAAGAAATCCTTCCCTCGTATCACGCCTGAGCTGATCGAGGCCTTTCGTGGCTGCCAGACTGGCTGGCTGGTCGATGCGCAGTTCGGACGGGGGGCTTTGAATCCAGCCATCAAACCGCTCTTCGCTACCGATCCGGATCGTAATCACTGTGTCGGTAACGCCGTGACATGCAGTTGCGGACCGGATGACAATCTGGCGCTGGGGGCGGCCATGGCGCTGGCCAAGCCTGGAGACATCCTGGTTGCATCCTACGACGGCTTTGGACAATCCGCTCTGATTGGCGATATCTTCGCTGGCATGGCGCGCAACCGAGGGATCGCGGCCATTGTCACCGATGCGCCTGTGCGTGATCTCGTCGGTCTTCGCGAAGTCGGCCTCACGATCTTCTGCACCGGCATTACGCCGAATTCGCCGGTGCGAAACGGACCCGGGACTGTCGGTATGCCGATTCAGGTCGGCGGCCGGCAAGTCGCCACGGGCGATCTCGTGGTCGGTGACGAGGATGGCATCGTCACGGCCCCGTTCGGCGAACTCGACACTATCCTCGATCGCGTCAATGCGATCAAAGCTGCGGAGGCCGAGGTCATCGTCAAAGTGCGCAACGGTCTCGATCTGCCCGGACATATAGAGGCTTTGCTGCAAAGTGACCGCATCGAGTGGCTCGACTGATAGGTCGGTATCGCTACGAGCAGTTGCCAATCCGCCCGCCGCATTGCATCTTATCGGCCAATAGACAGACCTTCATTCCCGATTTCTGGAGCTTTGGCCATGGCTAGTGGAGTGGGCCTCGAAGCCCGTCCCTTTTCAGACACTTCCTCGGCATTCTTTGAGGGCACGGTGCAGGATACCGACCCCGAACTCGACGCTGCACTTCGAGCCGAACTCGGGCGCCAGCAGGCCCAGATCGAGCTGATCGCATCGGAGAACATCGTATCTCGGGCGGTACTCGAGGCCCAAGGCTCGGTGCTGACCAACAAATATGCCGAGGGCTATCCCGGGCGCCGCTATTATGGCGGCTGCGAGCATGTCGACGTCGCTGAAAGCCTGGCCATCGAGCGCGCCAAGCGCCTCTTCAATTGCGAGTTCGCTAACGTTCAGCCGCATTCCGGCGCACAGGCCAACGGTGCCGTCATGCTGGCGCTTTGCACGCCCGGCGACACGATTCTCGGCATGTCCCTCGATGCTGGCGGCCATCTCACCCATGGCGCCAAACCGGCGCTCTCGGGCAAGTGGTTCAACGCCGTCACTTACGGCCTCGATCAGGACGGCCTCCTGGACATGGCCGAGATCGAGCGGCTCGCCCTCGAGCATCGCCCGAAGCTCATCATCGCGGGCGCCTCGGCTTATTCACGGGTCATCGATTTTGCGGCTTTCCGCAGGATCGCCGATCAGGTCGGTGCCTTTCTGCTGGTCGATATGGCGCATATCGCGGGCCTGGTCGCAGCTGGCTGTCATCCGTCGCCGCTGTCCCACGCCCATGTGACCACCACGACAACCCACAAGACCTTGCGTGGACCTCGGGGTGGCTTAATTCTGACCGATGATGCCGATCTTGCGAAAAAGATGAATTCGGCCGTCTTTCCCGGCCTGCAGGGTGGCCCGCTGATGCATGTGATTGCCGCCAAAGCCGTCGCCTTCCAGGAGGCCCTGACACCGGAGTTCAAGCTTTATTCGAGACGCGTCGTCGAGAATGCCAAGGCCTTGGCGGACGTCATGTTGGAGCGCGGTTGCGACATCGTCTCGGGCGGCACCGATAATCATCTGATGCTGGTCGATCTTCGCCCCAAGGGTGTCACCGGCAAGCAGGCGCAGACCCATCTCGAATGTGCGGGCATAACCTGCAACAAGAATGGCGTGCCGAACGATCCGGAAAAGCCGACGGTCACATCCGGCATCCGCCTCGGCACCCCGGCAGGGACGACCCGCGGCTTCGGCATCGCCGAGTTCCAGGAAATCGGCCACGCGATCAATGACGTATTGGATGCGCTTGGCCGCGATGCGGACGGCAGCGAGACGGTTGAGGCCGAGGTCAGGCAACGGGTGGCGGATCTATGCGCACGCTTCCCGATCTATCGCGCCTAGGCGCCCTATGCTTTCTGGCGCTCGGTATTTGCCTCGGCGCTGAAGGTGCTCATGCGGCGTCACTCAAGGGCTTCGCGCAAGTCCGTGATGACGGCAGCCTCTCGATCCAGGGGCGGATCGTTCGTCTGAAAGGTATTTACCTTCCGATCGACGAGCGCTCCTGCCGGACATTCATCAGGCCGGCGCGGTGCGCCGCCGAGGCCGTGCTCGTGCTGGACGATCTGGTCGAGGGCTTCGTTCACTGCGAGGCCAATGTCCGCATGTTTCGCAACGGCACCGAAGCTTTTTGCAGCGTCGAGGGTCAGAGTATCCTTGATTCAAGGCAGGATCTGGGCGCCCTGATGATCCAACAGGGTTTTGCACTCGCGCGCGAAGACGCACCGCCCCGTTATCGAGCGCTCGAGCGGTTAGCCCAGGCCCAGGAACGTGGCCTTTGGAATCCTGGCTTCGTCAATTTGCGTTAGTTCTTCGGCGTCACTAATTTCTGCGATTCAGCGCCCGCCGCCGACATCGAAAAAGGTGGCGGTGACATAGGATGCCTTGTCGGAGAGCAGCCATACCGCAGCCTCCGCAACCTCGTCGGCGGTGCCGGCACGGCCAATCGGTACGCCCGGACCCAGTTCGGCGATCCGCCCCGGCCCGGCGATATCGTCATGGATTTCGGTATCGATCAGACCCGGCCTGAGTGCGGCCACCCGGATGCCCTCGACGGCCACATCCTTGCCCAGACCTTGAGTGAGAACATCGATCCCGCCCTTGGTAATGGCATAGACGAGTAAGCCGCCGACGCCGTGCAATCTCGATGCGATCGACGACATGTTGATGATGACGCCACCCTTGCCGCCACGTGATTTCGCCATGCGGCGTACGGCTTCACGGTTGCAAATGATCTGCGCCGTCAGATTGACCCTGATCAGGCGCTCGATCTCATCGATCGCCATGTCGGCAAAGGGTGTGGCACGGTGGATGACGCCGGCATTGGCAACAAAGCCGTAAGGAGTGCCAAGGTCGGCCTCGCATCGATCGAACATCGAAGGAATGAACTCGGCGTCGGATACATCGCCCTTGATCTTGATCGCCCGACGACCGCGGGCCTGGATCTCCTCGACGACCGAATCCGCCTGGTGGTCTCGACTGCGGTAATTGATCGCCACATCGAAGCCGTCGCGGGCTGCAAGAACCGCAATGGCGGCACCGATACCGCGACTGCCGCCGGTGATCAGGACGACGCGACTCATTGTATCTCTCCCGGCTCAGGTTCGGCCGTATTTGTCTTCCAGCCGGACGATATCGTCTTCGTCCAGCCTTTCCCCCCACTGCACCTCGACGAATTCCATGATCTCGCCGCCGGGGTTCTCGATACGGTGCGCGGTTTCGAGCGGGATATGGATGCTCTGATTAGCGACCAGATCGATCACATCGTCGCCCAGCGTCACCCGGGCCTTGCCTTTGACGATGACCCAGTGTTCGGCTCGATGATGGTGCAATTGCAGGGACAGAATCGCCCCCGGCTGGACTGTGATGCGCTTGACCGCAAATCCGTCGCCGACGTCTGTTACCTTCCAGCTGCCCCAAGGACGCTTGTCATTATCGCCGATCGCGTAGGTTACTTCCGCCATTAGTTCGTCCCGGTTGCAGCCGTCGTCGTCGGAAGGGGTGCTTTGGTGAAGGCCGCGATCTGCATTGTCACATCGAGGTCGTGAAGCAGGTCATTGCCACTACGCCGCTTGAGCGTAACGGCCTCGACGATCAGTGTCGGACGATGGGTCTCGATGGCATAAAGGAGATCCCTCAAACCTTCGATGTCGACCAGGAGATCGACGCGCGCATGGACCTTGGTGAATGCATCTAGTGCAAGGGGCGGATCGAGTGCCGCCGCCTCCAGCACGCCTCCACTGGACTGCACCAGGTTGCCCAAGGTGCCTTGCAGAGCGGCGCCGGCCAGCATGGGCGTATCCGCCCTGATCATGTCGCTCCGCAGCAGTTGGGTCCGTTCCAATCGCTGACGTTCGGCGATGATCTGTTCGCGATCGACCAGTTGCGCTCTCAAACTCTCGACCTCGTCGAAGAGAGCCTGTCGTTCTTCGTTCTGTCGCCTGAGCCATTCGAACGGTCCAACGACCATGGCCGCCGCGATCCCGACACCGAGCAGCGCCAGACCAGCGGCAACAAGGCGTCGCGACCTTCGGGAATATCTCATCATCATGGCACTCCCGGTTTGCCGGCGGCCGGAATTATCTCGGTGTCCGCCGCTGGATCGGGTGGTGCGATCAGATCTGCCGCTACCAGCGCCCCGAGACGAAACTGCTCGGCCTCGAAGCTGCTGCCGTCTGCGGTCGACATCACCGCGCGCGTGCTGGGCGACCTGAACTGAACATTCTGGAGGCCGTCCGCCGTTTCCAGGAGCGGAACAAGGTCGGACGCGCTCGCAGCGTAACCGCTTAACGACAAGTCCCGGCCGGTAAGCTCCAAACCCTCGAGCCAGACCTCGTCGGGTAAAGTCCGGCTCAAGAGTTCAACCAGATTGAGTACGGACGGTTGACCGTCGCGCGCCTCCCGCATGAGCGTTGACTGTGCCGCCAAGGCCTCAATGTCCTCTTTGAGTTGATCCATCTCGCCAACGCGCGTCGCCATCGCTCCGGCAAACCGGCGCTGCTCCTCCAGGACTTGATGTTTGCGGTAGATTTCATAGCCGAGGACTGCACTGCCACAGAGAACGGCAGCGAGACCGAGGAACGTTCCAGCCTTGATCCAGGCCGGAAACCGAGTTGGCCGGTTATCGCCGAGAAGGTCGATCTCGGGTCGCCCCCAGCCATGACCCGAAGCGATATCCATCGTGGCAATGTCCAGTCCGACATCGGCGAAGGCGTCGACAAGCCCCTCGACGACAGATGCCGGGGCCACGCTGATCTCCACCTGAATTCGGCGTTCGCCCGTCGGGTCCGTAACACGGTCGACGATCCTGAAGTCGAAATAGGCCTGCCGCGCCGACCAGGGGGTCAGAACATCCAGGCGATTGGCAATGACGGCCCGAAGTTCGCTCTCGGCCGCTGCCGGCAAGATATCGTGCGCGACGAGACCATAATGGTGATCGAGCCGGACTGCGATCGATCGACCGGCATGGCGAAGTTTGTGGAGTAAGCGGCCGTCTTCGACCTCGATCAGTCTCGTGGGGTCGTAGGGATCGAAGGCTAGTCTGCCAAGCGTGCGTACCTGTTTGCCTTTGAGGGCGGCGAGCTGAACGCCATCATGCGTGCACAGAGCTATCACAGGATCGCGCAGCTGACGCTGCCGACGACCGCCAGCCATCTGGGCCAGCTCTTCCAGCCACCATTCGAAAAAGCCCGCATTATCTGCTGCGCGATCTGCGTGGTTTGCGATCGCCGGCAGCGCTATGGCCTTAGTCATGGTGTGGTCTCTTCAGGCAATACAACCATCGGTTGCCAATCCAGCACGCGATACCCCTTGTTCTCATCCGTCTCGTCCAACGTTAGCACGACAGCGACCCGGCGTCGAAACCCCGATCTGAGTTCGGCCAAGAGATCGATCCTGAAGATGGGCATCTCGCCCAATGCCGCCGCCAATTCCGCCAGCGAGTGCGAGCGTTCGAGCAATTCCTCAAGATCTATTGCAGGTGCCTCTTCAGGGTCATCGGCAGGCTCTTCCTCGATGGCCTGATCAAGCGATGTCTCGTCTTCATCGGTCTCGGACACGGTCTCGATTTGCGGCTCGCCATCGGATTGTTCGAGATCGGCAGCCTCTATTTCGGCCTTTAATTCGGGCTCCAGCAAGGCGTTCTCGGGAAGACTGGCACCCGTATAGACCGTGAACCGGTCCCAAAGCAGTCTTTGGGCGTGTTCATCCTCCTCCAGAAAGCCCGCCAGTTCACGCAGACTAAGAAATGGCGGTGCACCTGCTGACTCTTCGACCGGCTCTTCCTCCTCCTCCTCCTCCTCTCCTTCTTCTTCCGCGTCCTCGAGGGTGGTCAAAACCAGATCGTCGTCGCTTTCGAGATCGATGCCACGTGCATCGGCGAGGTTTTCGAGGAGCGAATCGGCAAGCTCCTGATCGATCTCAAGCTCTTCCAGAAGGATCGTTATCAGTTCCAACGGGGTACGATTGAGATCGAAGCGAGCTATTTCAGGAACCACATCAATGACGAGCTTAGCATCGTCATATTCCCAATTATGGGGTTCGCCCGCCTCCCATGATTGATCCGATTCGGCGAGGGCCAGCACTGTACGTGCAAGCGCCGCCTCGACAACGGCATCCGCTTGGATTTCGTCCGCCAGATTGCGCAGCCGCAACTGATCGGTGGTCGTATCCCGCAAGAACGCCACGGCCAGACCGGCGATAATGGTGGTGACCCAAAGGACGACAATCAGGCTCGCGCCGCGGTTTCGCTGATTGCTGTTCACGGCTCATCGTCCAAGTCGAAATCGGCGTCCTCTTCGTCAAACGCCGAATCGTCGTTGCCAAATTCGTTGCCGTCCTCATCAATATCCCCGAAATTCCCAAAATCGGCGCCGTCGCTGAAGGGGCTATCGGTTGTGGTTTCGGAGGCGCCCGCCACCTCGGGATCGTCTTCGCGCAGGCACGCATCCTCGGCGACATCGCCGGCATAGCTCTGATTGCAGTAGAACAATTGATCGATCCTCAGCGGAACGACCCAAGGAGGCCAGGCTTCGCCGGGCCCGGCGGTAGCTGCCAACATGACGCCTTGCGGCATCGATTTGGCGTCGCGCCATTGTTGGACCCAGGCTGCCGGCTCTTCGCCCTTGGCCGGCCGCCGATAGCTGAAGCTGAGCGGTATCTGGGTCCGCAGCAGTTCGCGGCCGGCGCCATCCGCGATCGCGGTGGGATCAAGCTCGTCGAGTTCGCCCCGCTGACGCGAGGCCTCGATGATCTGGCCTTCGCCGTCGGCAACCAGCCGGAGTTGCCAGAGCGTAAAGGCCGGGCCCGGTTCGAACGCAGGCGTGGCCGTCACATAGCGCAGCACGGTCGACGTCCCTTCGAAGAGGAGCTTCGGACCGTCGTCCGTTTGTTTGGCCAGGGGGAGGGCACGGCTCAACTCGCTGCCGACCAACCGCATCCCGGATCCTAGCGATTGCGCCATCTGGCGGTGGCCGCTGACCCGCTCGCGAGCCGTCGCGACGAAATCCAGACTGCGGGTCACCAGGACCATGATCAGTCCGAGGACAGACAGGGCGACCAGGAGTTCAATCAGCGAGAATGCGCGGCGGTCGGCAATCACTCCGGTTCGACCACCAGCACCAATGTGCGCATCTCGAAGTTGTCATCGGCGCGGTTGCTGACCGTGATGACAATCTCATCGAGGGATCGCGCCAGTTCATCCTCCTCGCCCGCCCTCGAGCCAAGGGTCAAATCCGATATCCGGTTGACACCACCAGCCGATGTTTCGAACGGCGTTCGCGATACTGACCAACGGTAGGTGCCGGTTGCGCCGCGATCCAAGTCTTCGCCCAAACGGATCCGCTCCATGACGCCGTCGGCAATCAAGGCCATCTGGACCCTCTGCTCCTCTCTGCCAACACCGAGCAGGCCGCCACCAAAAATTCGATAGGAGGCGGTCAGAATAAGCGACAGGACGACGAGGGCGACGAGGCTCTCGAGGAGGGTGAACCCACGCATCGGTTCAAGGAGCCGGCAAGTGTTCTGTTGCTACCCCGCCGGTGAGCCAATCGACGCTATAGGATTGGAGAGCGCTATCTCGATCGGCCAGCACCCAATTGCCGCCGCTGCTGCCGCCATTGGGATAGAATACTAGAGTTTGGCCCACGATTCTGAGGCCTTCCGGCAATTCCTCGGTCAGCGCTTCAGGGCGAAGGGCGACGATCTGAGCCCCGCGAATAGCGCGCTCCCGACTACGTTCCAGCGCTGAAGCCACGGCATTGGCAGCCTGTGTCCTGCGAAATCCGGCAAGGCTGCCGAGCTGAGGTGCTACCTGCGAGGCGAGCAGGGCGATGATCACCAGGACGGCCAGCAGCTCGAGCAATGTGAAACCGGAATTATTGCGTCCAACTGGTGACATCGGCATTCTCGCCATCGCCGCCTTGCCCGTTGTCGGCGCCGAGGGAGAGCAGATCGTAGTTTCCATGTTCGCCCGGTGCCCGATACCCATAATCATTGCCCCAGGGATCGAGGGGTATGGTCGAGCTGTCGAGATAGGGGCCGCGCCATCCATTGGCGCCCGTGGGCTCCTCGACCAGTGCTTTGAGCCCCTGTGTCGTGGATGGATAGCCGCCGACATCGAGGCGATAGAGGTCGAGCGCGGACTTGAAGTTCTGGATTTGCAGCTCGGCGGCATCGGTCTTGGCGCCGCCGAGATAGTTGATGACCCTCGGTGCGGCCAGTGCGGCAAGCAACCCCAGTATGACCAGGACCACCAAGAGCTCGATCAGAGTGAAGCCGGCCCGCGACGAAGGGTATTTTGCAGCCGAGCTGTTCTCGGCGCGTTCCACGAACACGATCGCTCAGTCCAATAGTTTCAAGATCAGCGGCGTGCCTTCATTCTCGAGAATGGCCTCATCCGTTTTGAGTTCCTTGAGTGTCCATTTGCTGACCTGATCGCCTACACCGACGGCGAACAGCTCGACATAGTCCGAGCTTGAGATCAATGCCTTCATCTGATCGCCCTGGCGAATCGTGCCGACGAGTCGCACGAATTCATCGTCGACCCAATTGTCCATCTCGGGCTCTTCGACAAGGACAGGTTCCGATTCGGGGACGAGTTCGGCCTCGATGGCTTTCGGGCGTCTGGAAACTTCAAAGAGCGGCCGCTCGACGATCGCGTGATAGGTTTCCATAGGCTGCATCCGTTGAGCCCGGCTTACCGCTCCGATGGTATCGCCAAGGCCCGCCTGCTCGGTAGGCGGCAGATCGACCCGGTCGAGAATCTCGACATTCTCACTGACACTGGCGACCGAACTATGCTCGGGTGCGAGAAACATCAAATAGGGGATGCCGATCAGGCCGATCGCAATCACGATCTTGGTGATCGGAGAAAGGGTCATGTGGAGAACCTCGTCGTTTTCAACGCTCGGACATTGCTTGCCATCGCAAACCAGCCACTAGAGCGCAAGCTCGTTCAAGCTCAAGACTGCGCTGAGAATAGACATGACGATGGCGCCGACGACAAGGCCCAGAATTATGACGAGTGCAGGCTCGACGATCGCAACGAGTTGAGTCAGCCGATTGGTCAGACGCTCTTCGTAGAGTGCCGCGAGATGAGTGGAGATTTCTCTCAGCCTGCCGCTGGCCTCGCCGGTTTCATAGAGACTGAGCGCCGTTGCCGGCAGCAGATCGTAGCGCCTTAGGCTCTCCACGAAGCGCATGCCGTTTCGCACGTCCGATTCGACTTCGCGCAACGCATCCCGGGCGAACCGCATCGACAGCCCGTCGCGCGTGAGCTGCAGCGCCATCGGCAGATCGAGGCCACCCTCGAGCAACGTCGCAAGGCTCGCCGAAAACTGCGCTGCTACCCTTTCGCGCAAGAGTGGGCCAAGCCCCGGTGTAGCCAAGAGCAGTCGTTCGAGGCCACGCTGCAGGACGCCGAACCGGAGCAAGCGCGGAACGACCAGTACCGCAACGGCGATCCCCAATAGGAACTCAATTCCACGGCTGGTCAGCGATGACGAGACCGTGATCACCAGCCTTGTCAGTGCCGGCAACTCCCCGTCCCGGCCGCTGAAGAGCCCGGAAAACTGGGGCACGACATAAACCAGGAGAACAGCCACGGCGATCACTGCCGAGGCCAGCAGCAGTGCCGGATAAGTGAGCGATGCGACGAGCTTGCGGCGCAGGGCTTCACCGCGCTCGCGGGAGCGGGCAATATCCTCGAGCGTCTCGCCAAGCCGTCCAGCCATCTCCGAGGCACGTACCAGGCTTAGATAGCTTCTCGGGAAAACGCCGCTTTGCTCGGTCATTGCCTCGCTCAGGGAGCGACCGGCGCGGATCCGCTCCAAGAGGCTGCCAAGAACGCGATCGAGCTTGCGGTCTTTGCTGTCGGTGCGGATAACCGCCAGCGACCGCTCCAAGGTTTCGCCGGCCTGCAGCATCATCGACAGAGACCGCGTAAATCTCGTGAGGATCGCGTCCTGCAGGCCGCTGCCCGATTCGCCCCGCTGCCGTTCTTGCCGCGGACGTTTTTGCAGCCTCGCTTCGACGGGAATAAGGCCGCCGGATTCGAGCTGATGAATCGCCGCCTCGCGGTCCATCGCCTCGAGTTGTCCGGTGACCTTACGACCGGCGCTGGTGAGAGCCCGGTAGGCGAAAATTGGCATTCGCCTACCACTCTTCCGTTACCCGGGCGACTTCTTCGAGCGTTGTGCTGCCTTGGGCGCATTTCATCAGGCCGTCCTGAAACATCGTCCGCATGCCACATGCCACGGCGCGCTCGTGGATCTGTTGCGACGCAACCCGCTCCTTGATGAGCCCTCGAATCATTTCATCGATCGGCAGGCATTCGAAGATTCCGATCCGGCCGACAAATCCCATGCCTTCGCAATGATCACAGCCATTGGGTCGGTAGAGCACGTCCGGCACATGGTGCGCCATCCTGGCGGCATCGAAGAGCGCTTTGTCCTCGGCGGTGACGGCGGTTTCGACCCTGCACTCCGGGCATAGGATACCAACAAGCCGCTGCCCCAGTACACCGCGCAGCACCGACGCCAGAAGATAAGGCTCGATGCCCATGTCGAGCAATCGGGCGATGGCACCCGCGGCACTATTGGTGTGCAATGTCGTCAGCACGAGATGACCGGTTAATGCGGCGTGCACGGCGATGTCGGCGGTTTCCGGATCGCGGGTCTCGCCGACCATGATGATGTTGGGATCGTGACGGACGACCGAGCGCAGCACACGCGCAAACGACAGACCGATCTCGGGCTGGGTCTGAATCTGGGTCACACCGTCGATCTGGTATTCGATCGGATCCTCGATGCTTACGAGTTTGCTGTCGCGGTCATTGAGTTTTCGCAAGGCGCCGTAGAGTGTCGTGGTCTTGCCGCTACCGGTAGGTCCCGTCACCAGAACCATGCCGTAGGCGGCCTTGACAGCCCGGTTGAAATGGGCATGGACCTCGTCGTCCATACCGAGATCGCCGAGGTCTACCACTTTGGCGTCATGTTCCAGAAGCCGCACCACCATGCTCTCTCCGTGCGGGGTCGGCAATGTCGCGACCCGGGCATCGATGGTGCGGTCCAGGAGATTGAGACGGGCCCGGCCGTCCTGAGGCAGGCGACGTTCGGCAATATCGAGCTTCGCCATGATCTTGAGCCTCGAGATCACGGGTGCTGCCAGCGCCTGGGGGGCGTCGCTGATTTCACGCAGCCGGCCATGCACGCGATAACGGACATGAAGTCCATTGCGTTGCGGCTCGATATGGATATCGGAGGCCCGGGCCCGAAGCGCATCGCTCAGGACCTGATTGACATAACGGACCACCGGGGCGTCTTCGGCGCGGTCGCGAAGTTCTTCCGGATCCTCGAGGCTGCGGCCATCCTCGATCGCGAAATCATCGCCGATCCGGGCAAGCGCCGAAGCGCCGGTATCCCAGTAGCGTGTATAGGCCTCTTCTAAATCCTCGATCGCGGCAACTGCCGGGACGATTTCGAGGCCCGTGGCAATACGGAAGGCACGAATCGAGAACTCATCGCCCGGATCCGCCAATGCCAGATGCAGCCTATCGTCCTCGACGGCCAAAGGTAGTGCCCGACTGTTGCGTATGAAGCGCGGCGAAATACGCTCGGTCAGCAACGGCTGGCGCGGAAAGTCGGAACGTCCGACGACGCGCAAATCGTAGACCTCGGCAACGAGGCGCGCCCATTCCGCCGTCGACATGAGGTCGAGCCGGGCGAGTACTTTAGGCAATTGTTCGCCGGTTTCCCGGGCGACTTCGAGCGCGCGCTCGCTTTCCTCGAACGACAATCGGCGATCGGCAATCAGCCTTTGAAGCAGCGCCGCCGCTCGGGACTGTGCTGCCACGGGCAGGTTCGAGGCCGGCAGCGGCGTGCGGCCGGCGACGGGAACGACCTGTCGAGGCATTTCCGATCGCAAGGGTATGTGTATCCAGGCTTGGATTGCGGAGGAATCATCGGAGAGCGTATGCGATATTACATAGCCAAGGCAACATCATCGCCAATGTTGCTGACGCAGCAATCTTGTTCCTTATTCCGAATCAAGAGCCGGGGGCCGATCATGACGATCTTGGGGCTCGGTGGCATCTTTATCAAGGCGAAGGACCCTACGGCCTTGCGGCAGGGGTACGAAGTGGTCCTTGGCCTCAAGATCGAGCTTTGGCCGCCCGCCAGCTCTGGATGAAGGGCCAGAACAACATCGCGATCGAGATTGCAAGGAAGGTCGACGCGATCGGCCGGTCGAGAATACCCAGAAAGCCGTTATCGGAAAGCTGCAGGCTCGAGCGCAACTCGCCCTCGAAGATCGGCGCCAGCACGAAGCCGATGACGAAGGGTCCGAGCGGCACTTTGCATCGATCGAGCATGAAACCGATCAGCCCGAAGGCGATGAGAACCCAGACATCGTACATACGGTTGGAAAGCGCGTAGGCGCCGACCACGCAGCAGACGAAAATCACCGGCAGCAGATAGGCCTTGTTGAAGACGATGACCCTGGAGATCCACCTGACCGAAACCGTCATGATGAGGAACATCAAGACGTTCGCCACAAGGTAGGCGGCGATCAGTGCCCAGACGAATTCGCCATTGGTCAAGAACAACAGCGGGCCGGGCTGGATGTTGTGCAGAATGAGGGCCGAGAGCAGGATCGCGTCGATCGGGCTGCCGGGAATACCCATCGTGATGAGCGGGATCAAGGCGCCGCCGACATTGGCGTTGTTGGCCGCTTCCGAGGCAATGATGCCTTCCTCATGGCCCGTACCGAATTTTTCCGGGGTCTTTGAGAGGTTCTTGGCGGTGACATAAGCGACCATCGCCGAAATGCTGGCGCCGACACCCGGCAGAATGCCGATCCAGGTGCCGATGATCGCGGAGCGGAAGATATTGACGCCATGCTTCTTCCACTCGCCCAGCCTGAGAAGGATGCGCGCGCCCCCGAGTTTCAATTGCGCCGGCGCCTTGCCGATCTCATAGGCATCCTTGATGATCTGGCTCATTACGAAAATACCGAGCAAAACCGGCAGGAGATTGAAGCCGCCGTCGAAATGATGCACGCCCATGGTAAGGCGCAGCTGGCCGTCGGATTCATTCAGGCCCGGCATCGCGAACACCATGCCGAGAAAGCCCGCCAAGAGGCCCTTGATCATCGAGCCCTGGCTGATCGAGGCGATCAGGACGATCGCCATCAGCACCATGGTGAAATACTCCCAGGGGGAGAAGGTCATGGCCCAGCGGGACAAGGGCGGTGAGAGCACCACAAGAAAGAACCCGGCGATAAGGCCGCCGATTAGGGAAGCACCGATGCCGAGCGCCAAAGCGCGTTCGGGCTCGCCGCGCGCCGCCATCGGATGGCCGTCGAAGGTCGTCATAATCGAGCTCGGCGTGCCGGGCATGCGCAACAGCGTAGCGCTGATCAGGCCGCCCGAGACCGAGCCCACGGTCATCGCGACCATCATGACGATGGCGTGCGTGCTGTCCATGTAGAGGGAGAGCGGCATGGCGAGGGCGATCAGCATGCCGCCCGTGAGGCCCGGCACGGCGCCGACGAAGATGCTGGTCGCGGTGCCGACGAAAATCCAGAACAGAGGCCACGGCGTGAGGCAGTAAGCAAGGCCGCCCGCGAGGCCTTCCAGCATGTCAGCGCGGCAGGTCGACGAAGAAGAAGCGGGTAAAGAGCCAGCCGCAGCCAAACGCGACGACGACGGCGACGACGGCGCCGATCGCCAGGGTTGGCCAATGCAGCCGCCCGAGCAGCGCCGCCGCCGCGATC
>JBGSYN010000149.1:0-8295 GCA_041750975.1 Geminicoccaceae bacterium
CTCGTGGCCGTCGACGACGAGGAGCGAGCGCCCGGCGAGCCAGCCGACGCCCCCCGCCGCCGTGGCCTGGGGTTGGGCAAAGGGGATGAAGAGATCCCAATGGGTGCCGACCGTCCGCTCGGCGTCGAAATCGATATGGCCGTCCATCAGCTCGACCAGCCGCTGTGCGATCGCGAGGCCAAGCCCGCTGCCGCCGTAGAGCCGCGCGATCTTGTGGTCGGCCTGAACGAATGCCTGGAAAATCCGGTCCTTGGCATCGGGCGGCATGCCGATGCCGGTATCCTCGACGATGAAATGCAGCATCGATCCGCCATCCTCGAAAGCCGTGGCATCGACCTTGAGGATCACCGAGCCCTCATCGGTGAACTTCAGCGAGTTGCTCAAAAGATTGAGCAGGATCCGCCGGCAGCGGGCCGGGTCGCCGCGGACCTCCTGAGGACAGTCCGGAGAAACCTCGAAGCGGAAGTCGATGCCCTTCTGGCGGGCCCGGGGCTCGAGCAGCGCCCGCAACCGGTCAAGGAAGGGGGCCAGACGAAAATCGACCTCCGCGAGTTCGACATCGCCGCCCTCGACCTTGGAAAGGTCGAGCAGATCGTTGATCAGCGTCAGGAGCGCCTCGCCCGCCTCGAGCAGGCTCTTCAGATAATCGCCCTGCTCGTCGTCGAGCGGTGTGTCGCGCAACAGCCGGGCCATGCCCAAAACGCCGTTCATCGGCTCGCGCAGCTCGTGGCTCATGGTCGCGACGAAGGCGAGACCCGGCGCTTCCCGTTCCATTGCGCGGACATTCAATTCATGTGTTGCCATCGCCATTTCCCACGTGATCTACCGTGAAGAAAGACGATGAGACGACCTTGTACAACCTTTAGTTGAGATATTCATCGCGTAGCAAGCGCCGAAATGGGCGGGGAAATGGCGAGAGCCAGCACAATTTTCAGCGAGCGGCATGGAGCAACCGGACCTTGGAAATCTCGCTATCTTGTGGCTGGACAGGCCCCAACAAATGACCAAGTTTGCGGGCAACGAGGATTCACCAGCCGATGAGCCATGAATTGGGATGATCTCAAGATCGTTCTCGCGATCTATCGAACCAGATCCATGTCGCAAGCCGCGCGGCTTCTCAAAATCGATCCGTCAACGGCGGCCCGGCGCCTTACCGCCATTGAGGCCGATCTCGGCACCATCCTCTTCTCGCGCTCGAAATCCGGCTTGGCAGTCACCGACGCCGGGCGGATTGCTGTTGAACACGCGCTCGAAATGGAACTCCGCGCCGAACGGCTGGTCAACAGATTGCCCAGACAAGACGAGACCCCTTCGGGCACGGTGCGGCTGATTTCGAATCCCTGGATTCTGACGCAGCTCGCTGGCTTCGGGCTTTCGGCACTGCGCAAAGCCAACCCCGACATTGAGCTTGTGATGATCGCCAGCACGCGACGTCGAAGCATCGCCATCGGCGAGACGGATCTGGCACTATGGTTCGAGTTGCGGCCTGAGGATGGCGAATTTGCCATTCCTCTGGGTGATGTTCCTTATGGCCTCTATGCGCCGCTTGGTGTGGCTGCGGAGACCGTGGCTTGGATGACGATCTGGAATGTCGAACAACGGATCGAGCCGATGCGCTGGCTTACCGCCCACTTGCCGGCCGATCACAAAATGGCGCTCAAATCCAACGACCCGCCGGCACTGCTTGCAGCGATCGCAGCCGGCCTCGGCAAGGCGTTGATCCCCGTCTGCATGGGCAGTCGCGACAGCCGCGTCGTCCGCGTGCGTGGCATCGTGCCGGAGGTTCAGCGGCGGCTTCACCTGCATACCCATCCCGACCTCGTCCAATCCCCCAAGATCCAAGTGACTATGGCTTGGATCAGGAGCGTGTTCAGTGACGTGTTCAGCGATCGGGACGCCGACCAACCCATGGCCGCAGCCGGGCCGGACGATACCATGACAGTATCAGGTCCCACCGATGGCGCTTAGCGAGGAGGACATCGATCTGCTGCGCTCCTGTATGCAGGCAGCAGTGCGGGACGCGCCTTTGGTCTCGGAATATTTTCACGAGGCGTTGTTCAATTCGGCACCCGAAACGCGTCGGCTCTACCGCACGGATCTGAGCCGACAGGGCGAGTTGTTGATGAACCGGATGAGCATCATCATGACGCAAATGCACGACGTCCAAACGCTCCGTCCGTTCGTCGAGGATCTGGCACTCCGTCATGTCGGCTATGGTGTCCAGCCGGAACATTATCCACTGGTGCGGGAGGCTCTGTTGACCGCCCTTCGGCGCCTGCTCGGCAAGACGTTCACGCCCACTGCCGCGGCCGCCTGGACCGAAGCCTATAATGAGGTCGCCGCAATCATGATCGAGATCGCTTATAATGACGGAGGATCGGCGCCTTCGGGCCAAACCTAGTCCCGCGCTGAAAAGCCTGATGTCCCCGAAGCTTGCCGCCCGCAGTGAAGAGATGTCATGCTGAAGCACGGCCCGGAAATTGCTCGCGAGGTCGACGCAACGAACAACCAGGAGTGCACCGCTCATGCCCAAGGAAATATTCGTCGCTTACGGGATCGACGTCGACGCGATCGGCGGCTGGCTCGGCTCTTACGGCGGCGAGGACAGCCCCTGCGATATCAGCCGCGGCGTCTTTGCGGGCGAGGTCGGCTCACCCCGCCTGCTGCGCCTGTTCGATCGCTTCCGGATCCCGACCACCTGGTTCATCCCCGGCCACTCGATCGAGAGTTTCCCGAGCGAGATGAAGGACGTGGCCAAGGCCGGCCACGAGATCGGCATGCACGGCTACTCCCACGAAAACCCGATCGCCATGACGCCCGAGCAGGAAGAGGCGATCATGGATAAATGCATCGACCTCATCACCGACCTCTCCGGCCAGGCGCCCCGAGGCTATGTCGCGCCCTGGTGGGAAATGAGCGCGAAGACCAACGAATTGCTGCTCTCCAAGGGCATCAAATACGACCACTCCTTCATGCATAACGACTTCCACCCCTACTACCTCCGCACCGGCGACAGCTGGACCAAGATCGACTATAGCCAGCATCCCTCGACCTGGATGAAGCCACTGCAGCGCGGCACCGAATCCGACCTCATCGAGATCCCTGCCTCCTGGTATATCGACGATTTGCCGCCGATGATGTTCATGAAGGCCGCCCCCAACAGCCATGGCTTCGTCAGCCCGCACGACATCGAGGATCTGTGGCGGGACCAGTTCGACTGGGTCTATCGCGAGTACGACTATGCGGTGTTCACCATCACCATCCACCCGGACGTGTCGGGCAAGCCCCAGGTGCTGATGATGCATGAGCGTCTCTTTGCCCACATCAACCGCCACCCCGGGGTCAAGTTCACGACCTTCGAGGCCATCGCCGAGGATTTCGCCAAGCGCTTCCCGCGCTCGGGCGACGCCCGGCCGGTCTCCTAGGCTCGCAAAAAAATGTGCGGGCTTTGCGGCATTTTCGGGATCAGCGATCACTGGAGCGACAGCCTCGACGGCGACGGGATCGCCGCCAAGACCGCCGCCAAGACCGCCGCCAAGACCGCCGCCAAGTCCGCCGAGAGACAACGCCGCGCCCGCATCGCCAACGGTGTTCTAAGCCATTACGGCCTGACCATCACGCCCTGGGCGGACCGCTTCACCCTCAAAAGTCGCACCGGGCGCTCCGCCGTGGTCGACAATCTGGGGGCCGTCTGGCCGGCCGCCGAGAAACTCTCCGGCCGCCCTTGCGATCCGCTCGATCCGGTCCTGCTCGACGCCCTGGCGGGCCATAAATCCGACCCCGGATGAACGATCCGAAGATCACCACGACCATCCTCACGGGCTTCCTCGGCAGCGGCAAGACCTCGCTTCTAAAAAGCCTCCTGGAGCAGCCGGATCTCGCCGACACCGCCGTGTTGATCAACGAGTTCGGCGAGGTCGGCATCGACCACCTCTTGGTGCAGGAACTTGATGAGGATGTCGTGCTGCTGCAAAGCGGCTGTCTCTGCTGCACCATCAGGGGCGATCTCAAAGCAGCACTCACGGGCCTCCACGAACGCCGCGCCCGAGGCCAGATCCCCGATTTCTCGCGCCTGGTAATCGAGACCACCGGCCTCGCCGACCCCGCCCCGATCGTCGCCACCCTCAGCGCCGATCCGGTCCTCCGTTACCACTTCCAGCTCGGCAACATCGTCACCGTCGTCGACGCCCTGAACGGCCCCGCCAACCTCGAGATCCATGAGGAATCGACCAAACAGGCCGCCACCGCCGACCGCCTCATCGTCTCCAAGATCGATCTCGCCTCGAACCAGCAGATCGCCGCCACCCGCGCCGCCCTGGCGAGCCTCAATCCCACGGCCGAGATCGTCCTCCGCAGCGAAACCGACCCCGCCGCCGCGTCCCTGGTTCTGGACGACCTCCACAACCAGTCCTCACGCGCAAAGGAGGTCGACCGCTGGCTGGCCCCCAGCGATCACGAGCACAACCACGATCCGAACGGCCACGACCCCAACCGTCACGGCGCCATCCAGGCCTGCCTGCTCGAAAGTGCGGCCCCGCTCGACTGGGCCAGCTTCGGCCTCTGGCTCTCCATGCTGCTGAACCGCCACGGCGCCTCGATCCTCCGCGTCAAGGGCCTCCTCGCCCTCAAGGGCATGACAACACCCATCGTCATCCACGGCGTCCAGCACACCATCCACAAACCCGTCCACCTCGACCGCTGGCCCGACCACAACCACCACACCCGCATCGTCGTCATCGCCAAGGACCTCGATCCTAGCCTTATCCAACGCTCGTTCAGTGTTATGGCGGTCAGGGCCTAAACCCCTCGCGCACGGCTTGAGACAGACCAAAGGCGAAGGGGACGCAGCGCGCCCCCTTTCGAATCCCCCGCGGTATTTTTTTGGACGCTCACGGTGAGAACTATCTGAAAGGTGAGCTCTTGACAAAGTTTGCCAATATCTGCCAAATTTGCAGCATAGACAATCGACTTCATCAAAGTTGAGGTAGACCATGGTGACCATGAATGTCTCATTGCCCGAGCCCATGAAGGCCTGGGTCGAGCGCCAGACGCAGGACGGCCGGTACAGCAATGCGAGCGACTACATCCGTGACCTCATCCGCCGTGATCAGGACCGTCAGCAAGGCGTTGCCGAGCTCCAGACCCTGATCACCGAAGGCCTCGACAGCGGCACGCCCCAACGTTTCGACCTCGAAGGGTTCCTCGAGCAAAAACACCGAACCCATGCCCGCGAAGAAAGTTGAGGACTATAGGCTCACACCTCGAGCGCGCCGCGATCTCGACATCATCTGGGACTTCACCGCCGCGAAATGGACCTACGAACGGGCGGACAAATACGTGACCGGCATAATTGAGGCTTGCGAAACACTACTCATTCACCCGGAACAGGCTCCGGAATACATAGAAATTACGCCGCCGGTTCGAATTCATCGATATCTCTCGCATCTCATCGTCTACCGCCTCGAATGCGATCATCTCCTCGTCATCCGCATCCTCCACATGCGCCAGAACTGGCAAAAGCTCCTCTCCTCATAATGCGCGCCTTGGATTTGCTCGTGATTCAATGCGCTTGGCCCAAATCGTTCGCGCATATATGAAAACGGGCCGGTCGGTGGAGGTGTTACCTATCTCCCCGAACACTTGTTACCTATCTCCCCGGTCTATACAGGGCGGGCGACACCTCCAATTCGGATCAAGCTTTGGGGGTCGAACGTCCACCCCCATTTTCGGATAAGGAGCGTATGGCGCATTTTCTTCTGTTCGATCTTGGCGGCGTTTTGGTCAAGAACGATATGTTTGCGGAGCTTAGGGACCTAATGGGGACGAAGGCGAGTGAGGCAGCGTTGAAAGCCAAATGGCTTCAAAGCACTGCCGCCCGGAAGTTCGAGCTTGGCCTCTGCACGCCGGAGGTGTTTGCGGCCTTGATTGTCAAGGAATTTGCGCTGGCCACCAGCCCTCGGGATTTTCTTAAGGAGTTTGTCGGGTGGCCGAAGGGTTTTTATCCGGGTGTGACGGATTTTCCGGACCGGCTCCGCGCCAACCATGCTTTGGGTTGCTTGAGCAATTCGAACGCCATGCATTGGACCGACGAGATCACGGGGCCATTCGACGTTGCGTTTTCCTCGCATCTGATGAACCGCATCAAGCCCGATGCCGCGGTGTTCGGGTTCGTCCTCGACGTGATTGACGAGCTGCCTGAAAACGTCGTTTTCTTCGATGACTCAGCGCCGAATATGAAGGCGGCCCGCGAATGCGGAATGAAGGCCTATCTAACCGTGGGATTTGAACAATTACGCTGCGTCGTGTCCTCGATCGAAGGCGTTCACGTATGATCTCTCGTCGATTGGCGCAGAACGTCTTGCTGCCAGCTCGGTGGCATGTCATCCAGATAGGCCCGCCAGTTCGGGATCAGCTGATCGACAGCGCCGGTGACGGTGAGCGGATCATTGCCAAGTCCCAAATCGTGCGGGCGATCGACCAGGGACAGGCCTCGGGACGTGCGGCAAGATGGGCCTAGTCAGGATTGCGCTCGACATAGCGGACCGCCAGCAGCGTGTGGGCTTCGTCCATGACGCAGGAGGCGAAACTGCCCTGCCAGATATTGCCACGCCAGCCCCAAGGGCGGTTGATGTCCGACGGTTGACGATCCAGCTGTAGCGGCGGTGGGTGTCGCCGATCGCTTTGGCGAGCGCCGCTGCGGTGGCTGGCACGGCAATCAGGTGCACATGATTTGGCATTAGACACCAGGCCCAGATCGCCACCTCACACGGTCGGCAGTTCAACGTCAGCAACTTGACATAATGAGCGTAGTCGAACCCGCCAAAAAACACCGTCTGACGCCGGTCGCCGCACTGCGTCGCGTGACTAGGCAGCCCCGGCGCCACCTCTCGTGGAAGTTTCGCCATGGCCCGGAGTACGGGCCAGGACACTAATTATGAAAAGAGTGCCATGGACATGATTAGCCTTGGACCCGCCTTTTTCGCTTTTGTGGGCGGGGAAAGAGACGCCGATTACATACATGATTTTCCGGCGAGTGGGAGTTCAGTGGCAAGGGCACTCCAGGTATACGGGCGTTTGTTAATGTACCCTTGGCAGCTAGAAATAGGCGACCAACTCAATGATCGAAGTTCAGGAGCCAAAAGGCTATTTTCATACAGAGGAGCTTAGGGACTTTCTCGATGCCCTAGAACACTCAGCCGAGTGCGCAAAGGACGTAAGGCGCGATATTCGTCAGGTGAAATGGCTCATCATATCCTGCCGCAACGCCGTTCAAGGGGCGTGTGTGTGCGCTCTTGATGCGGCAAGTCCGAGTGGTCTGGCGCCGCTCTCAGGAACAAGTGCGCGGGAAATGTGGCATTATCTTGATGTGACCAGCCGGGAGGATCGGCATGCACCGCGCCCAGACCCGTATCTCGATAACATGCTGAACCTATATCGCAAGGTCTCCGGAAACCGATATCTTCAAGTCCCTGTTCGTCGCAGCCAACAGCTAACACGGGATATGAAGTGGCTCAATCAAAGTCGGAATAAATTCATTCATTTCGTCCCTTGCGGCTGGAGCATCGAGCTTGCAGGTCTGCCGAGGATCGTTCTGAATGCGTGTGATGTGATCGAGCACTTAACGCTAGAGCACCCGGTGGGATGGAAATTCGAGTGGGAGGACAACCCTCGAATGATCAAAATGGCGTTAACAGAAGTGCGAGAAGAGATTGGAGCTTGGCATGAGGAACTTGGAATCCAACCGTAACATTTCGTTGACCAAGCCCGAAACCTGCCAACATTGACGATCCTCCCGGGCGCACAATCAAGAGCGACGTTCGAAGAGGGACAAATTAGATCAAGCCGAGAATGCCATATTGGGCATCAATAGCGGCGAGTTGAACGGATCTTCTTCATATCCAGTAATATATTCCTGGCTTCGGCGAGTTGTTTTATGTTAACGTGCTGTGTTTCTCTGCCCACGCTTACATCGGAGGCCACCGAGGAATGCTGAAATGTTTTTTGCACGAACGATTTCTGAGACGGTTGGGATTTTTGCACGAACGAATTGTCGGCGAGGCGCTGTGGCGTGGTTCGGACAGCGGGGAGGTATTTTTCACGAACGAATTCGACAAGGGCTTGATTGCTGAGCTGTTCGAGTTTGAATGGCGAATCGCACGAACGAATGTATGGTCCGCCTCCTTTCTGCAAGGGTTTTGTTTGACATGGCGGGTGCGTCGGCTTGAATGTATCCGGCCTGTTGATGGGCTTTTGGTGCCCTGGCCGTCAGGGGAAGTCGCGCGTCGATGGCCTGGT